>NZ_JBHWUR010000099.1:0-28895 GCF_042737755.1 Streptomyces sp. NPDC059994 | reverse complement strand
GTTCCCCGCGCCCCTGAAATGCGCCCCTTCGGGGCGCCCAGGGGATTGCCGCGCAGCGGCATTCAAGGGGCGCGGGGAACTGCGCGAGCAGCCAAGGGCGGCCCGCAGACGCACGGAGCCCCGAAAGCGGGGTGCAGGGGGCGGAGCCCCCGCAACGGGGGTGCGGGGGCGTAGCCCCCGGGAAACCCTCCTCCACCCCCACCCCACCCCCGGAGGGTCCAGGTGAAGGGGCGGGGTGGGGCTACTCCCGTAGGGACGCGATCGCCGCCCCCAGCGCCGCCCCCACGTCCGGCACCCCCACATGCACCCCGTCCCGCACCACCTCACGCCCAGCCACCACCACATCCCGTACATCCGCCGCCGCCGCCGCGAACACCGCCGTCTCCGCGCCGAGGCGCGGCAGGGGCCCTGCCGTGCGCGGCGACGTGAGCGACACCGTCGCCAGGTCGGCATGGGCGCCCGGGGCGATGCGGCCCGCGTCGGGCCAGCCCAGGGCCGCGTGGCCGTCCGCGGACGCCGCACGCAGCAGCGCCGCCGCCGTCCAGTGCCCCCGAGTCCGCGTACGGAGCCGCTCGTTCAGCTCCATCGCCCGCGCCTCCTCCAGGAGGTCGATCACGGCGTGGCTGTCGCTGCCGAGGGAGAGCGGGGATCCGGCGCGCTGGAGGGCGACCGCCGGGCCGATGCCGTCCGCCAGGTCGCGCTCCGTCGTCGGGCACATGCACGTGCCCGTCCCCGACCCGCCGAGCAGCGCGATGTCCTCGTCGGTGAGGTGGGTGTTGTGGACGCCCGTCGTGCGGGGGCCCAGCACGCCGTGGTCCGCGAGCAGCCGCGTCGGCGTGCGGCCGTGCGCGGCCAGGCACGCCTCGTTCTCCGCGATCTGCTCGGAGAGGTGGACGTGGAGGGGGGCCTCCCGCTCCTCGGCCCAGGCCGCGACCGTACGCAGCTGGTCCGCCGGTACCGCACGTACGGAGTGGATCGCCGCTCCGATCCGTACGCCGTCGCGCGGCTTGAGCAGCGCCGCCCGCTCGGCCCACGCCTGCGCCGTGCCGTCGGAGAACCGCAGCTGGTGCACGCTGGGCGGCTCGCCGAAGCCGGAGGACAGATACGCCGTGTCGAGCAGCGTGATCCGGATGCCGGCGTCCGCGGCGGCCGCGATCAGCGCCTCACCCATCGCGTTCGGGTCGGCGTACGGCGTGCCGCCCGGCGCGTGGTGGAGGTAGTGGAACTCGCCCACCGCGGTGATCCCGGCGAGCGCCATCTCCGCGTAGGTCGCACGCGCGAGCGAGTAATAGCTGTCCGGGGTGAGCTTCTGGGCCACTCCGTACATGACCTCGCGCCAGGTCCAGAATGAACCCGGAGCCCGCCCGCCGTCTCCCCGCCGATGCGGGGGTGAACCGGCGTGGGAGTGCGCGTTGGCGAGTCCGGGGAGGGAAACGCTCCCGGTCTGGACGAAGCCGCGAAGTGCGCGGTGGAAAGCATGGCTATGGCTGTTCGCCAGGCCAGGCATCGTGAGGCCGCGCAGCACTTGCGCCCCCGGCGGCGGCACGGGCGTCCCCCTACGGACCCCCGTGATCCGGCCGTCCGCCACCTCCACCAGCACGCCCGGCTCCACCACGGGGTCGAGCCAGGCGTGCTCCAGCCAGTACGACGTCACCTGCACGCCAGGCCCTCCAGAACATCGGCGAGTGCGAGCACCCCGGCCACGCAGTCGTCCTCGCCGGCGAACTCGGCCGGGGAGTGCGAGACGCCGGTGGGGTTGCGTACGAACAGCATGGCGGTCGGGACCGTCCCGGACAGGATCCCGGCGTCGTGTCCGGCGCCGGTGCCGAGGACGGGGGTGTGCCCGCCGAGGAGCTTCGCCAGCTCGTCGCGCAGGGCGTGCCCGAACTCGACGACGGGCGTGAACGACTCCCGTACGACGGTCAGGTCCACCCCGTCCCGCTCGGCGCGGTCCCGCGCGGCCCGCTCGATCGCCGTGACGACGGTGTCGAGGGTCGCCTGGTCGGCGGCGCGCGAGTCCAGCCAGCCGCGCACCAGCGAGGGGATGGCGTTGACGCCGTTGGGCTCGCAGGAGATCTTGCCGAAGGTGGCGACCGCGCCCGCGAGTTCGGCCTCGCGGCGGGCGGCGAGGACCGTCTCGGCGTACGTGAGCATCGGGTCGCGCCGGTCCACCAGACGGGTGGTGCCCGCGTGGTTGGCCTCCCCGGCGAAGTCGAAGCGCCAGCGCCCGTGCGGCCAGATCGCCGAGGCGATGCCGACGGCGTCGCCGCTGAGGTCCAGGGCGCGGCCCTGTTCCACGTGCAGCTCGACGAACGCGCCGATGCGGGCGAGCCGTTCGGGGTCGGGCCCGATGGCGTCCGGGTCGTACCCTGCCGCCTCCATCGCCCGGGGCAGGCTGATCCCGTCGCCGTCCCGCAGCCGGTGCGCGGCCTCCACGGTCAGCTGCCCGGCGGCGAGCCGGGAGCCGACGCAGGCGAGCCCGAAGCGGGCGCCCTCCTCGTCGCCGAAGTTGACGATGGCGAGCGGCCGGGTGAGGACGGCCCCGCGCCGGCGGAGCTCGTCGAACGCGGCGAACGACGACACGACGCCGAGGGGGCCGTCGAAGGCCCCGCCGTCGGGCACGGAGTCCAGGTGCGACCCGGTGACGACGGCGTCCCCGGCGGCGGGGTCCCCGGCCCAGGCCCACTGGTTCCCGTTCCGGTCGAGCTCGTACAACAGCCCCCGGGCCTCGGCCTGCGCCCGGAACCAGGCACGGCACTCGGCGTCGGCGGGCGTCCAGGCGTGGCGGCGGTAGCCGCGGGTGCCGGGGTCTCGGCCGATGGGGGCGAGCTCGCGCCACATCGCCTGAAATGAGGGAGCTTCCCCCACCGCGCCCCTCCCCGAAACGCTCCGCGGGCGGGGGTGGGCGGGGGCAGGGGTGTTCCCCGGGGGTTCCGCCCCCGGCACCCCCAGCGGGGGCTGCGCCCCCCGCACCCCGCCAGGGACGTGGGGGCCGCGCCGGGCGGGCCGCGCGGGGGAAGGGCGCGGCGCCCCCCGCGGGGGGGGCCGCCCCCCCCCCCCCCCGCCCTGCCGGCCCCCCCCGCGCGGCCCCCACGGCTGTGACATTCGCGGCTCCGCCGCGTGGGCGCGACCAGCCCCCGCCGGCGGTGAGACGGCCGACGGCACGGGGCTCCGCCCCGGACCCCGCTCCTCAAACGCCGGAGAGGCTGGATTACTCACTCGCCCTCCCGCATGGGTACGCGAACCCCACGCTCATCCGCGACCGACTCCGCGATGTCGTACCCCGCGTCGACATGCCGGATCACACCCATCCCCGGGTCGTTCGTCAGCACGCGCCGGATCTTCTCGCCCGCCAGCGCCGTCCCGTCCGCCACCGTGACCTGGCCCGCGTGGATGGAGCGGCCCATGCCGACGCCACCGCCGTGGTGCAGGGAGACCCAGGACGCGCCGGACGCCACGTTCACCATGGCGTTCAGGAGCGGCCAGTCCGCGATCGCGTCGGAGCCGTCGAGCATCGCCTCGGTCTCGCGGTACGGGGAGGCCACCGAGCCGCAGTCGAGGTGGTCGCGGCCGATGGCGAGGGGGGCCGCCAGCTCGCCGGAGGCGACCATGTCGTTGAAGCGCTCGCCCGCCTTGTCGCGCTCGCCGTAGCCGAGCCAGCAGATACGCGCGGGCAGGCCCTGGAAGTGGACGCGCTCGCCCGCCAGCTTGATCCAGCGGTGCAGGGACTCGTTCTCCGGGAACAGGTCCAGGATCGCCTTGTCCGTCTTCGCGATGTCCGACGCCTCGCCCGACAGCGCCGCCCAGCGGAAGGGGCCCTTGCCCTCGCAGAAGAGCGGGCGGATGTACGCGGGGACGAAGCCGGGGAAGGCGAACGCCCGGTCGTACCCGGCCAGCTGGGCCTCGCCGCGGATGGAGTTGCCGTAGTCGAAGACCTCGGCGCCCGCGTCCATGAAGCCGACCATCGCCTCGACGTGCTTGGCCATCGACTCGCGCGCCCGGGTCGTGAAGCCCGCCGGGTCCTTCGCCGCGTACGAGGCCATGTCGTCGAAGTCGACGCCGATCGGCAGGTACGCCAGCGGGTCGTGGGCCGAGGTCTGGTCGGTCACGATGTCGATGGGGGCGCCCTCGGCCAGCATCTGCGGCAGCAGCTCGGCCGCGTTGCCGAGCAGGCCGATGGAGAGCGGCCGGCGGGCGTCACGGGCTTCGACGGCGAGCCGCAGGGCGTGCTGGAGCGAATCCGCGCGCACGTCCAGGTAGCGGTGCTCGATGCGGCGCTCGATGGCGCGCGGGTCCACGTCGATACAGATCGCGACGCCGTCGTTCATCGTCACGGCGAGCGGCTGCGCGCCGCCCATGCCGCCGAGCCCTGCGGTGAGCGTGATCGTCCCGGCCAGCGTGCCGTTGAACTTCTTCGCCGCCACGGCCGAGAAGGTCTCGTAGGTGCCCTGGAGGATCCCCTGGGTGCCGATGTAGATCCACGAACCGGCCGTCATCTGGCCGTACATGGTGAGGCCGAGCGCCTCCAGACGGCGGAACTCCTCCCAGTTCGCCCAGTCGCCCACCAGGTTGGAGTTGGCGAGCAGGACGCGCGGGGCCCACTCGTGGGTCTGCATCACGCCGACCGGGCGGCCGGACTGGACGAGCATCGTCTCGTCCTGCTTGAGCGTGCGCAGGGTGCGCACCATCGCGTCGAAGGAGCGCCAGTCGCGCGCGGCCTTGCCGGTGCCGCCGTAGACGACGAGCTTGTCGGGGTGCTCGGCGACCTCGGGGTCGAGGTTGTTCTGGAGCATCCGGAGGGCGGCTTCCTGCTGCCATCCCAGGGTGCTCAGTTCCGTACCGCGCGCTGCCCGTACGGGGCGGGGTCCTGACATGGCGAGGCCTCCTCACGACGTGACTCAGATATTCACATCCTGGCCGTCTGAATAGAACTAGTCAATAGACCGGGTGGGGAGAAGGGCGAAGAGGAAGAGCGAAGGGGGCGCGGAATCCGGCCGTATCCCTGCGCCGCCGGGCGGCCGGTGCTTGGCTTGATTCCATGACCGAGCCTGATGCCATGACCGGCACACCGGCGGCGGCGCGCCGCGACCAGGCCGTGCGGGCGGCCGTGGAGCAGGGGCTCGTCGGTCCGGACGCCCCGCTCGCCGCCCTCCTCGACGTCACCGGGATCCGGCTCGGCGCGGCCTCGCTGACCTCGGCCTTCGCGGCCGTGACCGACGCGCCCGTACTGCACGCCTTCGCCGTCAAGGCGTGCCCGCTCGTCCCCGTGCTGCGGCTGCTCGCGGCCCAGGGGCTCGGCGCGGAGGTCGCCAGCCCCGGCGAGCTGGCACTGGCCCGCGCCGCCGGGATCGGCCCCGGCCGGACCGTCCTGGACTCCCCTGCCAAGACCCCCGCCGAGCTGCGCGAGGCCCTCGCCCTGGGCATCGCCGTCAACGCCGACAACCCGCAGGAGCTGGCCCGCCTGGACGCGCTCGTCGCCACCGCCGCGACCGCCTCGCCGCTGGGCCTGCGGGTCAATCCGCAGCTGGGCGCGGGGTCCATCGGCGCGCTCTCGACGGCGACGCGGACCTCGAAGTTCGGGGTGGGGCTGCGGGACGAGGGGGCCCGGGAGTGGGTCGTGGAGGCGTACGCGGCCCGCCCCTGGCTCACCCGCCTGCACACCCACGCGGGCTCGCAGGGCGTGCCGCTCGCGCTGATGGCCGAGGGGGTGCGGACCGCGTACGAGCTGGCCGAGGAGGTCAACGCGCGCGTGGGCCGCCGCCAGATCGACACCGTCGACCTCGGCGGCGGGCTGCCGGTGAACTTCGCCTCGGACGCGGAGAGCCCGACGTACGAGGAGTACGCGCGGCTGCTGCGCGCGGAGGTCCCCGGCCTCTTCGACGGCTCGTACGCGCTGGTGACCGAGTTCGGCCGCTCGCTGCTCGCCAAGCACGGGACGGTGCTGGCCAGGGTGGAGTACGCGAAGACGTCCGGCGGGCGGCCCATCGCGGTCACCCACGCGGGCGTCCAGATCGCCGCCCGTACGGTGTACGCGCCCGCCTCCTGGCCGCTGCGGATCGCCGCGTACGGCCCGAAGGGCCGCCCCAAACCCGGCCCGCCCGTCCTCCAGGACGTGGCGGGGCCCGCCTGTTTCGCGGGGGACCTGCTGGCCGAGGCGCGGCTGCTGCCGCGGCTTGAGCAGGGGGATTACGCGGCGGTGCTGGACACCGGGGCGTACTACTTCGCCCACCACTACGCGTACAACAGCCTTGCCAGGCCGGGTGTCTACGGTTTCACCGCGTCGGCGGACGGCGTCCGCTTCGCGGTGGTGCGGGAGCCGCAGACGCTGGCGGAGATCGTGGCGGAGTCGGGGGGCGCGACCCCGGACGCGCTGCTGTTCCAGCGCGTCCACACCTGCGGGCCGGTGGGGGCTGGTCGCGCAGTTCCCCGCGCCCCTGATGACGCGGGCACCTACAGGGGCCCGGGGCTGTGACATTCGCGGCTCCGCCGCGTGGGCACGCTCAGCCCCCACCGGCCCGCGGACGAAAACGCGCCCCCGCCGGGCAGACCGCCTACTCCACGAACAAGCCGCGCCCCGCGGCCCCCGCGTCGAACTCCTCCAGGCGCGCCTGCGCGTCCGGCAGGTCGTCGCACATCGCCTCAAGCAGGACGCGGCCGAGCAGCATCGGGGCGCAGGCCGTGTCGAAGGCGAGGCCGGTGCCGACCGCCGCCGGGATCAGCAGGTCGCTGTGGCGGGCCACGGGGGCGAACGCGGAGTCGGCGACCGTGACGACGGTGAGGCCCTTGGAGCGCGCGTACGCGAGCGCGTCCACCACCTCCTTCGGGTGGCGCGGCAGCGCGAAGCACAGCAGCGCCGACGCGCCCGCCCGGCGCGCCGCGTCGATGCGGTCCACCAGCATCGAGCCGCCCTCGTCGAGCAGGCGTACGTCGGGGTGGACCTTGGCGGCGAAGTAGGCGAAGCCGCGCGCCTGGGAGGAGGCCGCGCGCAGGCCGAGCACCGGGAGCGGCCGGGAGGCGGCGAGCAGCCGTCCGGCCTCCTCGACCGGCGCCGGGTCCGCGAGCAGGCCCGCCAGATGGCGCAGGTTCTCGATCTCGGCCTGGACCGCCTGCTGGTACTCGTTGTACTCGTCCTCGCCCTCCTTGGGCGAGGACGCGGGCACCACCTCACGCAGATGGCGGCGGAGCGCCGGGTACCCGTCGAAGCCGAGCGCGACCGCGAAGCGCGTCACCGACGGCTGGCTCACCCCGGCCAGCTCCGCCAGCTCCACGCTCGACAGGAACGGCACATCGGCCGCCCTGCGCACCATGGAGTGGGCGATCCGCCGCTGGGTCGGTGTCAGCCGGCGCCCCTCGAAGAGCTGTTGCAGCCGCGCGGCAGGGCCGTCGCTCATGCCGTCCCCCTTCCTCACGCCCGGAACTCCACGATATTCAGTCGCCCAGAACTCTGCATGACCATATGCAGACGGGCAAGTACGGGGGCTACCCCCACTGTGCCCGCGCGGCCCCCTCCGTACCGTGGGGAAGCATGGAAGCCCGCGACGCCGATCTGAGAAAAGAACTCGACGCCACCCTGCACGCCCGCAGGGAGCTCGGCGAGGAGTACGAGCCCGCGCTCGTCGACTCGTTCCTGGAGAAGGTGGAACAGCGCCTCGACCCGGCGATCGACCGCCGGGTGCGGCGCCAGCTCGCCGAACAGCAGATGGTGGTGGCCCGCGGCGGCCGCCCGGCCGGGCAGAGCCCCGACATGGGCTTCGCGGAGCGCTTCGGGTTCGGCATGATCTCGCTGGTCCTCGCCATCCCGCTGTCCGCGATCGGCGCCGTGAACGCGGGGCTGAGCGGCCTCTTCGTCACCTGGCTGGGCATCTTCGGCGTGAACGCCGTACACGCCGCCCGCCCGTGGCCGTGGCCGCGCCGCCGCCACGGTGATGGCGACACCGACTGAGGAAGGTGAGCGCGGGGACCGCCGCACCCCCGGTCGCCCGGGGGGCGGGACGACGGCGGTCCCCGCGCGGGACACGGTCCCGGGTCAGGGCCGGTCGCCGCGTCCTGGGCGCCTGGAGGTCCGGGAGCCGCTCCGGATTTCCTTGACGCCGCTGGTGGTGCCGGCCGGGTCTCCCCCGCCGACATCCACCAATGTGCCGCACTCGTGTTAAGCGGGTGCTGCGCGGACATGTCGCGCTCGTACCAGTTCCGCGACCAACAAGACGGACCGTCAACTGCCGGGGGGCGTACGGCGGTCAGGGGTGGGCCGGGTGCGCCGGGTGGGCGGTGTTCGGCTCGGTGGCGGTCAGCCGCCGCCGGCGGCGGTGCTTGAGCAGCGCCCAGGGCGCGCGGGCCCCGCTGACCTCGGTACCGGGCTCCGCGACCGCCTCGGCCGCCGCCTTGGCGACCGGCAGGATGTCCTCGTCGCGGTCCGCGTCGAGCCGGTCGGCGTCCGGCCACAGCCCGAGCGAGGCGCAGAGCGTGGGCAGCACGGCCATCGCGGCCGTCGCGTACCCCTCGGCCGACGGGTGGTAGTTGTCGGGCCCGAACAGCTCGCGCGGGTTCGCCTCGAACTCGGGGCCGAGCAGATGGCCGAGCGAGACCGTCCGCCCGCCCTGCTCGACCACCACGATCGTCTGCGCGGCCGCGAGCTGGCGCGAGACCCGCCGGGCCAGCCAGCGCAGCGGCTGGTAGACCGGCTCGACCGAGCCCAGGTCGGGGCAGGTGCCGACGACCACCTCGGCGCCCGCCGTCCGCAGCCGCCGCACCGCACCCGCCAGATGGCGCACCGACCTGGTGGGCGGCATCCGGTGGGTGACGTCGTTCGCGCCGATCATGATCACGCAGACGTCGGGGATCCGGACCGGGTCCGCCAGCAGCTGTGAGACCTGGCGGTCCAGATCGTCCGACTGGGCGCCCGGCTGCGCCACGTTCCGCAGCGTGACCATCTGCTCGGCCACCGCCGCGAGCCCCGAGGCGAGCAGCGCGCCCGGGGTCTGCCCGGCCCGCCGCACGCCCTGCCCGGCGGCCGTGGAGTCGCCCAGGATGCCCATGCGCAGCGGGGGCGTGCCATTGGCGAAGGCCACCCCGTACAGCCCGTCGGCGCTCGGCGGCTGCGGGGCGGTGGCGCCGCCCACCGACCGCTTGGCCAGCGCCGCCTCCGCGAGCAGCACGCCGACGGCGGCCGCCCCGATCAGACCGATCCCGCCGCCGCCGAACGCCGCGCCCGCCGCGATCCGGCGCGCCACCCTCGCCCTCGATCCGGCCGACACCCCGGCCGAAACGGTCGACACACTCCCAGCCACCGCCACCTCCTTGGAGCCGTACATCAGCTACCTGCCCGGTGACAGGTGTCGCTCAATCCCGCCGTGAGGTGAACGGGCGCTCGCTCTGCGCATACGCTGGCGGCACCATCACGGAGACCCCGGAGACAACGGTGCAATTCCACGACTCGATGATCAGCCTCGTCGGCAATACCCCGCTGGTGAAGCTCAACAGTGTGACCGCGGGCATCCAGGCGACCGTCCTGGCCAAGGTCGAGTACTTCAACCCGGGCGGCTCGGTCAAGGACCGGATCGCCGTGCGCATGATCGAAGCGGCTGAGCAGAGCGGTGCGCTCAAGCCGGGCGGCACGATCGTGGAGCCCACCTCGGGCAACACGGGTGTCGGTCTCGCGATCGTGGCCCAGCAGAAGGGCTACAAGTGCATCTTCGTCTGCCCGGACAAGGTGTCGCTCGACAAGATCAACGTCCTGCGTGCTTACGGGGCCGAGGTCGTCGTCTGCCCGACGGCGGTCGACCCGGAGCACCCGGACTCGTACTACAACGTCTCGGACCGCCTGGTGCGCGAGACGCCCGGCGCCTGGAAGCCGGACCAGTACAGCAACCCGAACAACCCGCGCTCGCACTACGAGACCACCGGTCCCGAGCTGTGGGAGCAGACGGACGGGAAGATCACGCACTTCGTGGCGGGCGTCGGCACCGGCGGCACGATCTCCGGCACCGGCAAGTACCTCAAGGAGGTCTCCGGCGGGTCCGTGCGCGTCGTCGGCGCGGACCCCGAGGGCTCGGTCTACAGCGGCGGCTCCGGCCGTCCGTACCTGGTCGAGGGCGTGGGCGAGGACTTCTGGCCGACGGCGTACGACCGTGAGGTCACGGACGAGATCGTCGCGGTCTCGGACAAGGACTCGTTCCAGATGACCCGCCGCCTCGCCAAGGAGGAGGGCCTCCTGGTGGGCGGCTCCTGCGGCATGGCGGTCGTGGCGGCGCTGCGCGTGGCCGAGGGCCTGGGCCCGGACGACGTGGTCGTCGTCCTCCTCCCCGACTCCGGCCGCGGCTACCTCAGCAAGATCTTCTCCGACGAGTGGATGGCCGGGCACGGCTTCCTGGAGGAGGCGGGCCCCTCGGCCCGTATCGGCGACGTCCTCGCCGACAAGGAGGGCGCCATGCCGTCGCTCGTCCATATGCACCCGGAGGAGACGGTCGGGGAGGCGATCGAGGTGCTGCGCGAGTACGGCGTCTCGCAGATGCCGATCGTCAAGCCCGGCGCGGGCCACCCCGACGTGATGGCCGCGGAGGTCATCGGCTCGGTGGTGGAGAAGGAGCTGCTGGCGGCCCTGTTCGCCCAGCGCGCCTCGCTCTCCGACCCGCTGGAGAAGCACATGAGCGCGCCCCTGCCGCAGGTCGGCTCGGGCGAGCCGGTCGCGGAGCTGATGGCGGTCCTGGGCGAGGCGGACGCGGCGATCGTCCTGGTGGAGGGCAAGCCCACGGGCGTGGTCAGCCGCCAGGACCTGCTCGCGTTCCTGGCGAAGGACGCGGCGAAGTAGTTCCGCCGGTCGAGGGGGCCCCACACCTTTCGGGGTGGGGCGCCCCCTTTCCCGTGGGGCGGCGCGAGGCAGTCACTGAGCGCCCGCTTAGAAAAGAGGCCCGCATCACACGCGCCTCCCGATGACCAACTCCGTACGTACGGGTAACTTCCCAGAGAGTCCCCGAGGTCTCTGAGCCCGTCCCGCCGCCCCCATGGAGCCCGTGATGCCCGAAGCCGTAATCGTTTCGACTGCTCGTTCCCCCATCGGCCGCGCCTTCAAGGGCTCGCTGAAGGACCTGCGGCCGGACGACCTCACCGCCACCATCATCCAGGCCGCGCTCGCCAAGATCCCCGAGCTCGACCCGCGCGACATCGACGACCTGATGCTCGGCTGCGGCCTCCCCGGCGGCGAGCAGGGCCACAACCTGGGCCGCATCGTGGCCGTGCAGATGGGCATGGACCACCTGCCGGGCTGCACGATCACCCGCTACTGTTCCTCCTCGCTCCAGACCTCCCGCATGGCGCTGCACGCCATCAAGGCGGGCGAGGGCGACGTGTTCATCTCGGCCGGCGTCGAGATGGTCTCCCGCTCGGTCAAGGGCTCCTCCGACGGGATGCCCGACACCCACAACCCGTTCTTCGCCGACGCCGAGGCCCGTACGGCCGCCGTCGCGGAGTCCGCCGGCGCCTCCTGGCACGACCCGCGCGAGGACGGCCTGGTCCCCGACGCGTACATCGCGATGGGCCAGACCGCCGAGAACCTGGCGCGTGCGAAGGGCGTCACGCGCGCGGACATGGACGAGTTCGGCGTACGGTCGCAGAACCTCGCCGAGGAAGCCATCAAGAACGGCTTCTGGGCGCGCGAGATCACCCCGGTGACGACCCCGGACGGCACGGTCGTCTCCACGGACGACGGCCCGCGCGCCGGCGTCACCGTGGAGGGCGTCCAGGGCCTCAAGCCGGTCTTCCGCCCCGACGGCATGGTCACCGCCGCCAACTGCTGCCCGCTCAACGACGGCGCCGCGGCGCTCGTCATCATGAGCGACACCAAGGCCCGCGAGCTCGGCCTCACCCCGCTCGCCCGGATCGTCTCGACCGGCGTCACGGGCCTCTCGCCCGAGATCATGGGCCTCGGCCCGGTGGAGGCGTCGAAGCAGGCCCTCAAGCGCGCGGGTCTCACGGTCGGCGACATCGACCTCTTCGAGATCAACGAGGCCTTCGCCGCCCAGGTGATCCCCTCGTACCGCGACCTGGAGATCCCGCTCGACAAGCTGAACGTCAACGGCGGCGGCATCGCCGTCGGCCACCCCTTCGGCATGACGGGCGCGCGCATCACCGGCACGCTCATCAACTCCCTCCAGTTCCACGACAAGCAGTTCGGTCTGGAGACGATGTGCGTGGGCGGCGGCCAGGGCATGGCCATGGTCATCGAGCGGCTGAGCTGAGCTGTAGCGGAGGGTAGGGGTCGCCCGAGGGACGAGGGCGGCACCTGCCCGCAGCGGAAGCGAAGCGGAACGCGACCAAGTCAACGCGCGGCTGAGCTGTAGCGGAGGGTAGGGGTCGCCCGAGGGACGAGGGCGGCACCTGCCCGCAGCGGAAGCGAAGCGGAACGCGACCGAGTCAACGCGCGGCTGAGCTGACGAGGCCCTACGCTGCGGCGGGGGGCATGTGGGATTCCCGGGCGGGGTGACCCCTTTCAACCCCGTTTCGGCCCGCCTCAACCCCGCCGCGTCCGGTTCGTGACCGAATCTCCCCCAGGATGTGACGTACATCCCGGGGGAGAGGCATTCCCGCAGGCCACAGCATTTTCAGGGGCCGCAGGGATAAACCTCAGACACAAAAACCTGTCCGTTTCGTGACGTAATGCACTGACAAGGGGAGCGGACGCCCGACAAGCTGATGTAGGAAGTCGGGGGAATCGTTTGAATCCGGGAGTAAGTCAGTGAGCGCCATGCCTCTTGCCCTGCTGCTTACCACGGCCGCTGCCACGGCCGTGGGCGCCGCTGCCCTGCACGCCGCCCACGGGCTGCGCAAGCAGGTCGTGGCGCTGCGCGCCGACCTCGCGGCCACGAACGCCGGCCGGTCCGCCACCGTGCCCCACCAGGCGCGCGGCGGCGAGACGCCCGTCGCGGAGATACGCGCGGCCGTCGCCGAGGCACTCGCCGAGGAGCGTGAGCGCGAGCTCGCCGAGGCGCGGGCGTTCTGGGCCGCGCAGGAGGCGCGCGACGCGGCGGACGCCCCGTCGCTCCTGGGCGGCCTCGCGGGCCTCGGCGACGACGCCTCCCTGTTCCTCCCCCGGCAGGCCGACTTCGCCGGTCTGGAGGGCGTGGAGCTGGCCGCCGAGCCGTACGAGGAGTTCCCCGAGGACTCCCCGGAGCTCGCCGCGGCCCGCCGCCGTCACCCCTCGCACCCCGACTTCGTCCCGGTCCAGACGTCGGTCGTGGCCGACCACGAGTCCACGGTCTCGCGCCTGGAGCAGCTGGCCGAGGCCCGCACGGAGCTCGCGGACGTACGCCCAGGACCGCTCGGCACCCTCGATGTCTACGTCTTCGCCGACGGCACCACGCTGTGCATGACCCCCGGCCACCGCGAGACCTCCGAACGCCTCGCCGAGGCCCTGCGCGAGGGCGACACCCCGGTGCTGCTCGGCGGCTCGGGCATCTCCGGCGCGTACGCGCTGACGTTCTCGTGCGGCGAGGAGAGCGTGTACATCCTGGCGGACCGGGTCATCGCCTCGCTGTAGGTCCAAAGACGCCCGACTAGGCCTTCAGCGCGGCGATTTCCGCGATCCGGGGCGAGAGCTGCCGTACGGCCCGGGCGTTCCTGAACGGCTTCAGCCGCATCCGCATCGGCTCGAAGTGCTCGTCCCCCCGGGCGGACGAGATGTGTTCGCAGTCCTCCAGGAAGCGCGTCCACGAGTCGCACGCCGCGTCGAGGTGCCCGTACTCCAGCCGGCGCTGTGCGAGCACGGCGTGGAAGTGGACCCTCCCCCTGCCGCTCGTTGGCCGGTTGCGCCCTGAATGCCTGCCGCAGGGCGCTGATGGAGCCGGGAAGGTCCGTCCCCTCGTACAGCACATGGGAGACGTGGAAGGCGTACGCGGACTGGTCGTACCCGCCGATCGACTCCCGCCGGTTGTCCGCCTTCACCAGCGCGGACTCCGTCGCCGCCGGCAGGCTCCGCGCCCGCCGGCGATCGCCCACCATCGAAGTGGCGTGCGCCTGCTGCCCGGTGAGGAACGCCCGCAGCCGGGGCCCGCCTGGGGCGCCGCCTCGGCGGCCGAGTCGGCCGGCTTCAGCGCCTTGAGGTAGTACGTCTTCGTAAGGCCGGTTCCCGGCTCTGGCGCGTCCCTTAGAGTTGACTACGAGCTGTCAGGGAGGACACGCGGTGAGTGAGGAAGAGGGGGCCGAACGGCCCAGGGCCGTATGGAGTGACCCCCGGTATCGCGACGTGGTGGCGCGCTGGGCGAGGCACCGGACGGAGCGGCGTCCCGGCCGGCGGCCCCGCCGGGTCTGCCCCCACGGGCTCGGCGTGACGCTGACCGTCGACCTCGCGACCCGGAAACCGTTCAACGTCGGCTGCGCCGCCTGCAACATGGAAGGCTGAATCCGCCCCGGCGCGCAGGGGCAGGTTCCGGGGCTGGGCGACGGCGCCTCTCGCCCCCCCCTACCCGAACGCCCGCCCCATCGCCCCCTCCACCAGCCCCACCGCCTCCTCCAGGCCCCCGGCCGGCGCCACCCCCGTACGCAGCGCCTCGGCCAAATCCCTCCCCGCCACCGCCACTTGGTCCGCGACCGCGAAGGCCCCCGCGTCCGGCATCACGCGCGGCTCGGCGTCGGGGGTCTCGGCGAGCTGGGAGCGGGTCGACAATTCCCTGGCCAGGGACAGGCCTTCGGCGGCGGCGCCGCGGCGCAGACGGCTTTCGGGGGCGGCGCGGAGGCGGTCGGCGAAGCGGTCCACGGCGGCGAGGAGCGGGGTCACATCAAGCACGCCGCGACCCTACGCGCCGCCCCGGGACTGTTGCCAATACGCGAACGCTCAGGCACGGTGACGTGAAGGACTTCCCCCGGGTTCTCGGCTCCGCCCGAGCAGGGGGGACCCCCAGCGCAATGCGTCCGGAGGCGCCGATGTCCCAAGTCTTCTTCGAAGAAACCCATCGCAACCTGCTCTCCCGCATCCCCCATTGCACCGGTCGTGAAGTCTCCGACTGGCTTCGCACCGTCGACGAAGGCCCTTCCCTCGTACGTTTCGAGGAGAAGGTCAGCTGGCTCCGGAGCGAGCACGATCTCGCCTACGGTCACGCCAAGGCGATCATCCATGAGTACGACCTGAGGCGGGCCGCGCGCCGCCTGCTCTAGGAAGGGACCCTTACGCTCCGCCCCGCCGGTCCGACCCCCGGCGGGGCGCAGTGCCGTCCCGGGCACCACGGACCAACGCGAAGGGCCCGCCCGGCTCTCGCCGGACGGGCCCCTCGTCACTGCGTCACGGGCGTCAGTCGTCGCCCTGGAGGATCGCCACCAGTCGCAGCATCTCCAGGTAGATCCAGACCAGCGACATGGTCAGGCCGAAGGCCGCCAGCCACGACTCCTCGCGCGGGGCGCCGTACGTGATGCCGTCCTCGATCTGCTTGAAGTCAAGCGTCAGGAAGAAGCAGCCGATCAGGATGGCCAGCACGCCGACCGCGAAGCCGAGCGGGCCGAAGCTGCGCAGACCGCCGCCGTCGGCGCCGCCGAAGGCGACCACCAGCAGGTTCACCATCATCACCAGGACGAAGGCGATGGCGATGGTCATACCGATGCGCGCGTACCGCGCGGTCACGCGGACCCAGCGCTGCTTGTACGCGAAGAGCGTCGCGCCGGAGACCGCCAGGGTGCCCAGGACCGCCTGGAAGGGCGCGCCGGACCAGCGCTCGTTGAACATCTCGCTGATCACGCCGAGGAAGACGCCCTCGAACGCCGCGTAACCGATGATCAGCGCGGGGACGGGCTTCGCCTTGAACGACTGGATCATCGCGAGGACGAACGCCACCAGGGAGGCGCCGATCGCGAGCCCGTAGCTGGTCGAGGAGACCGGCAGCAGGGTCCAGGCGAGGGCCGCGCCCGCGGCCACCACGCCCAGCGTGATCGCGGTCCGCGAGACGACGTCGTCCATCGTCATCACGTTGCCGCGGGCCGGGGCCTGGGGGGCGCCGTACTGCGTGTCCTGCTGGGCGTAAGGATTCGTCGCGTACGGGTTCGTCGCGGACGGGCTCGTCGGTGCCTGCGCGTACGGGTTGCCCCCGGCCTGCGGCGCGGTGTTGAAGCCCGCGTAGCCGTTGTCGCGGCTGAACCCCCGTCGCGAGAAGACCGGGTTGCTGCTCCTCATCTCACTCCTCCATGGCCGCCGAGCGCGGCCTTGCCGTCAAGGGTAATGGGCAAGCAAAACAATCACCCTAGTGCTCTGGGAGGATCTTTCCTCGCCAGGCGAGACATACACCAGGGGCCTCGCGGTCACAAGAGTGCCACGGGAGACAACGGGAGACACGGACGGGCATCGTCCGGGAGCCGCGGGCGGGCCGGGCGGGGTGTCCGGGGCGGAGGAGGGAGGCGGGCGGGGCGGGCGGGGTGTCCGGGGCGGAGGAGGGAGGCGGGGCGGGGCCGCCCGGCGGGCGCGTGCGGGAACTGTTTACCCACGCGTCACTCATTCGCCGGTAATCCGGCCGCATCGGCCGTTCCGCAGTCGTTCCGCGGTCGTTCTGTGCACCGAATTATCGGTTCTTCCACCTCTCCCCGGAGGGGGCGAGAGGTGCCCGGAGCCGGACTTGAACCGGCACGGCCCTAGGGCCAGCGAGGTTTAAGCTCGCCGTGTCTGCATTCCACCATCCGGGCTGGTCGCGCGGTTCCTACGTTCGCCCGAAGAGCCTATCGGGACGGCTCCCCCACCCGGCGGAACGATGGCCGATGTTGTCTTATTTTATTGGCGCTTGAGGGAGCGTCAGCCCGGGCCGAAACGGTTGCGGCACATGCCGCAGGCGGTTGGCAGGCATACCGGTCAGCCGGACTGTGCGTAACGGAATGACGCGAATTCGACTCCTGCTCCCCGGCCCGCCCGCGCGGCCGCGGGGGGCAGGGCCGTCTCGGGGGCGGTGTCATACCGGAGGAGGAGGCGAGCGGCGCTCGTATAAGACTCAAGAGGGCCGGGGAACGGGCACAGGGACTGACGATCCGGGGGTCCGGCTGCGTTGAGGATGGAGGAGTCCCCGCACCACGTCCGACAGGAGTCCTCCGTGACCACCATCCCCACCGCACACCGCGCCACCGCGGTGGCCGCCCGCGCCACCGAGCTGTCGAAGGTCTACGGGGCGGGCGAGACCCAGGTGGTCGCGCTCGACCGGGTGACGGTCGACTTCCACCAGGGCGAGTTCACCGCGATCATGGGCCCGTCGGGCTCCGGCAAGTCCACGCTGATGCACTGCGTGGCCGGGCTCGACTCGTTCAGCTCCGGGTCGGTCCGCATAGGCGAGACCGAGCTCGGCTCGCTCAAGGACAAGCAGCTCACCCAGCTGCGCCGGGACAAGATCGGCTTCATCTTCCAGGCGTTCAACCTGCTGCCGACGCTGACCGCGGCCGAGAACATCACGCTGCCGATGGACATCGCGGGCCGCAAGCCGAACAAGCAGTGGCTGGACCAGGTCATCGACATGGTGGGTCTTTCCGGGCGCCTCTCGCACCGGCCCACCCAGCTCTCCGGCGGCCAGCAGCAGCGCGTGGCCGTGGCCCGCGCCCTGGCCTCCCAGCCCGAGATCATCTTCGGTGACGAGCCGACCGGAAACCTGGACTCGCGCTCGGGCGCCGAGGTCCTGGGCTTCCTGCGCAACTCGGTGCGCGAGCTCGGCCAGACCGTGGTCATGGTCACCCACGACCCGGTCGCCGCGTCGTACGCGGACCGCGTGATCTTCCTGGCCGACGGCCGCGTCGTCGACGAGATGCTCCACCCGAGCGCCGACGGCGTGCTCGACCGCATGAAGGAGTTCGACGCGAAGGGCCGTACGAGCTGATCCGCGGGCCCACCGGCCCCAGCCACCCGCCCCCTGCCGAATCCCTCCAGGCCGAACCCTCCAGGACTGAGAAAAGCCCCATGTTCAAAACCGCCCTGCGCAACGTGCTGGCGCACAAGGCCAGGCTGCTGATGACCGTGCTCGCCGTGATGCTCGGCGTGGCCTTCGTCTCCGGCACCCTCGTCTTCACCGACACCCTCAAGAGCGCCTTCAAGAACCAGTCCGCCAAGAGCTACGACAACGTGGCCGTCGCCGTCACCTCGTACGGCAGCGGCGACGACAAGCAGGACCCCGGCGTCAGCAGGCAGACCGTCAAGAAGATCGAGGCCCTGGACGGGGTCGCCTCCGTCAACGGGCGCGTCGACGGGTTCGCCGGGGTGGCCGACCGGCACGGCAAGCTGATCGGCCAGGGCTGGGCCAACAAGGGCGGGAACTACTCCCCCGGCAAGGACGGCAAGGACCCGGCCTACACCTTCACCAACGGCTCCGGGCCGGTCCAGGACGGGCAGATCGCGCTCGACGAGGACACCGCGTCCAAGGGCAAGTACAAGACCGGCGACCGGGTGCGGGTGGCCACCAACGGGCCGGTGAAGACGTACACGCTCTCGGGTGTCTTCACCACCGAGGACGGCGGGGTCAACGCGGGCGGCAGCCTCGTCCTGTTCGACACCAGGGTCGCCCAGCAGCTCTACCTCAAGCCGGGCTTCTTCCAGAACGTCAACATCTCCGCCACCCCCGGCGCCGACGCCCAGAAGATCCTCTCCGAGGTCACCCCGCTGATCCCCGAGCACGCCACGGCCAGGACCGGCCAGGCGCTCGCGGACCAGGAGGCGAAGGACATCGAGGAGGGTCTCAGCGCGCTCAACCAGACGCTGCTCGCCTTCGCCGCCATCGCGCTCTTCGTCGGCATCTTCCTGATCTCCAACACCTTCACCATGCTGGTCGCCCAGCGCACCAAGGAGCTGGCCCTGATGCGCGCGGTGGGCGCCTCGCGCTCCCAGGTGCGGCGCTCGGTGCTCACCGAGGCGCTGGTGGTCGGCGTGACCGCGTCCGCGATCGGCTTCGGCCTGGGCATCGGCCTGGCGGCCGGGCTGCGCTCCGCGATGTCGTCGTTCGGCATGAAGATCCCGGGCGGCTCCCTGATCATCTCGGCCACCCCGGTGATCGCGGCGCTCGCGGTCGGCGTCCTGGTCACCCTGATCGCCGCCCTGCTGCCCGCCTGGCGCGCCGCGAAGATCCCGCCGGTGGCGGCGATGAACAGCGTGCACCTGGCCGCCACCACCAAGTCCCTGGTCGTACGGAACACGATCGGCGCGATCATCACCCTGCTCGGCGCAGGTGCGGTCCTGTCGGGCGCCGCGACGGGCAAGGACGGCAAGACCATGATCGCCCTGGGCGCGTTCCTGGCGCTGGTCGGCATCATCGTCCTGATCCCGCTGCTCTCCCGCCCGGTCATCGCGCTGGTCCGCCCGGCGCTGGCCAAGATGTTCGGCGTCTCCGGCAAGCTGGCCAGCCAGAACGCGGTGCGCAACCCGCGCCGCACCGGCGCCACCGCCTCCGCGCTCGCCATCGGCCTCACCCTGGTCACCGGTCTTTCGGTGCTCGGCATCACGCTGGGCAAGGCCATCGACAAGACGACGACGGACAACATCAAGGCCGACTACATGGTCCAGATGGCGGACCGGGGCGACCTGGACAAGTCCGTGGTGCCGGAGCTGCGCAAGGCCCCGGGCGTCGCGGCGGTCTCGCCGCAGCAGTCCTCGAACATCAAGCTCGACGGCGAGTTCCGGAACGTCTCCGGTGTGACGCCGGGCGACATCGAGAAGGTGCTGCGCGTCGAGGCGCTCTCCGGCTCGCTCGCCGCCCTGGGCAAGGGCCAGATCGCGGTCGACGACAAGACCGCGGAGAAGCACGGCTGGAAGGCCGGCACCAGGCTGCCGGCCGAGTTCGACGACAAGAAGAAGACGACCCTCACCGTGGGCGCGGTCTTCAAGAAGCAGGACTTCCTCTCCTCGGTGCTCGCCCCGACCTCGATGCTCGACCCGCACGAGACCCGCCCGTACATCCGGGAGGTCTACGTGAAGATGGACGGCGGGGCCACCGCGGCCAATGAGCAGGCGCTGGTCAACGCCCTCGGCGACAACCCGGCGATCAGCTTCATGGACCAGAAGGACATCCGCGACGAGTTCGGCGGCATGATCAACACGCTTCTGAACATCATGTACGGGCTGCTCGCGATGGCGCTGATCATCGCGGTCCTGGGTGTCGTCAACACCCTGGCCATGTCGGTCTTCGAGCGCCAGCAGGAGATCGGGATGCTGCGGGCGATCGGCCTGGAGCGCGGCAAGGTCAAGCGCATGATCCGCCTGGAGGCGATCGTCATCTCGCTCTTCGGCGCGGTGATCGGCGTGGGGCTCGGCACCTTCCTGGCCTGGGCCATCGGCCAGACCATCAAGGGCTCCATCCCGCAGTACGCGCTGGTGATCCCGTGGGACCGGATCGGGCTCTTCCTGGTCCTGGCGGGCCTGGTGGGCGTGCTGGCCTCGCTCTGGCCGGCCCGCAGCGCCGCCCGGCTGAACATGCTGACGGCGATCAAGACGGAGTAGTCCCCGCGTTCGGACATACGCGAAGGGCCGGATCCCCTGGTGGGGGCCCGGCCCTTCGCGCGTGTACGCGTCAGCTGCCCGCGCAGTACGACATCAGCTGGTCGTGGTTGGCCTTGAACTGGTCGTAGACCGCGTCGTCGTTGATCTTCAGGATGGTCTCGTCGTTGGAGCGCAGCGCCTGCCACGAGTAGTTGTGGCTGCCGGTCCAGACGACCTTCTCGTTGGCGACGCCCTCGTACGTACCGTTCACCAGCAGGTACTTGGAGTGGATGCCGATGTTGACCGTGTGCCCGGCGGGCGGGGTCTCGAAGCACTCCACGCGCTGGGTGAGCTGCCCGTAGAGGATCGACTCGACGGTCTTGCCCATCGACGGGAGGCCCGTGCCGCCGCCGTTGGGGTTGGCGTCGGCCGCCAGGTACACCTTGCAGCCCGCGTCCACCATCGCGGCGAGCTTGGTGGCGATCTGGTCGCGGTAGAAGAGGTTGGCCGCCATCCGCACCTCGGAGTGCTGGGTGGAGGAGCAGGTGACCTTGTCGAGGATCAGCTTGACCGTGTCGGTGGCCGGGTCCGTCGAGTAGGTGGTGCCGGACGTCTCCTTGCGGGGGAAGAAGTACGTCTTGTAGTCCGGGTCGGTCGAACTGACCGGCGTCGAGTAGTAGTTGTTGTCACCGGCGCCCGAGGAGCCGTTCGCCACCTGGTCGTTGAAGTACGCCTGGTAGTTGGCGTAGAGACCGGCGTCGACCAGCGTCACGGCGTTGTTGAAGAGGTCAGTGCGCTGGGTGCCCGACATGTTGGCCGAGGTCTGCACGACGACGTTGTCCGCCCCTCCCGTGTGGGAGAAGAGGAAGAACTTGTTGTGGTTGATCGAGCCGTCGTCGTCGGAGTTGAGCTTGCGGTTGGCGATGCAGCCGCGGCCCTGCGGGCAGGACAGGATCCAGGACGCCTTGGTGCGGTCGGTGCCGAGCGCCGCGGCCAGGTTCTCGTACTCGCCGCCCTTGGTCAGCTCGGTGCCGTCGGGCTTGAAGTTGTGCGACTTGTAGTCGACGACGAGCTTCACGGCGACGCCGCGGTCCTTCGCGGCGATCAGCGCGGTGCGCAGGACGTCGTCGGTGAAGGTGTACATCGACATCTGGACGGTGCTGCCCGCGGGGGCGTCGTTGACCAGCGAGACGACGTGGTCGCGGATCTTGTCCTGCTCGGCGGTGGTGCCGGAGGGGTCGTTGAAGATCGCCCCGTTGGCGACCGTGACGGTGTCGGCGGTGGCCGCGCCCGGCGCGGCGAAGGCGGACATCAGGGCGACTGCCATACCCAGCAGCCAGGTTGTGCGGTGGCGGTGCACACGAACTCCACATGTGGCATATGCATGACAATTCGGACGCCGGGATCGCCGCCCGGTTGCCGAACGTATCATTCCGCCTGCGGGCCGCAGGGGGGCCGGTCACAGCCCCGCGCCCCTGAAGAGCGCCCCGAAGGAGCGCGTTTACGGGGCGCTCCCCCAACTCCGCGCCCGCAGCGGCATCCCAGAGGCGCCGCCCTCCGGCGTCTTCACCGCCAGGACCTGGTTCACCCCGATCCGGTTGCGCTCGAAGGACAGCGCGGAGGCGGCCATGTAGAGCCGCCAGACCCGGGCCCGGCCCGGGCTGGTCAGCCTCACCGCCCGCTCCCAGCCCGCCTCCAGATTGGCCACCCACTGACGCAGGGTCAGCGCGTAGTGCTCGCGGATGGCCTCCACGTCACGCGCCTCGAACCCGGCGTCCTCCAGCGTCGACAGCGTCCGCCCGAGCGGCGCCAGCTCCCCGTCGGGGAAGACGTACGCGTCGATGAACTCGTCCACGTGGTACGCCGTCTCGTCCCCCTCGGGACGCCGGGCGATCTGGTGGTTGAGCAGCCGTCCGCCGTCCTTCAGCAGGGCGTACAGGTCGTCCGCGTACTCCCGGTAGCGCTCGGAGCCGACGTGCTCGGCCATCCCGATCGAGGAGATGGCGTCGTACGGACCGTCCCGCACGTCCCGGTAGTCCTGCACCCGGATCTCGATCCGGTCGGCCAGGCCCTCCTCGGCGATGCGCTTGCGGGCGTAGGCGGCCTGTTCGGCGCTGAGCGTGATGCCGACGGCATGGGCGCCGTGGTGGCGGGCCGCGTGCAGGGCGAGCGAGCCCCAGCCGCACCCGACGTCGAGCAGCCGGTCGCCCTCCCCGAGGCCCAGCTTGCGGCAGATCAGCTCCAGCTTGTCGCGCTGGGCCTCCTCCAGGGTGGCGTCGGGGCGCTCCCAGTAGGCGCACGAGTAGACCATCGACGGGCCGAGGACCAGCTCGTAGAAGGCGTTGCCCACGTCGTAGTGGTGGCTGACGGCCTGCTTGTCGCGGTGCTTGGTGTGCAGCCGGCCGGTGCGGCGGCGCAGCTCCTCGGCGGGCGGGGCGGGCGGCGGCAGGGGGCGCGCGAGCCGCAGCAGCTCCCGGGCTGCGGCCCGCAGCCCCGGGTCGCGTACGGGATGGACCGCGTCCTTGGGTTCGCCGCCGCGGTCCCAGATCAGCCCGGCGATCAGGTCCAGGGCCAGATAGAGGTCCCCCTCGATGTCGAGCTCGCCGGCCACCCAGGCGCGCGCCAGGCCCAGTTCGCCCGGCTTCCACAGCAGTCTGCGCAGGGCGCGGCGGTGGCGCAGCACGACCACCGGGGCGCCCGGCGGGCCTGCCTCGCTGCCGTCCCAGGCGCGGACGCGGACCGGAAGGTCCTCGCCCAGGAGCTTGCCGGCGAGAGCGGTCAGCCGCGTCGCGGCGTCGGCCATGGCGCACACCTCCGTGAAGTCGACCCCCACCTGCCCAGCACCCCCGGACAAGATTGCCCCGGGCACCGGCCATCCCGCTACAGCGCCACGGGCGTACATCGGCGGCGCGAAGGTGACGGCGGCGGGTGACGGCTTCCGCGTGGAGCGCACGCCGAAGGGGCCGCCCGCACCACGGATGGCGGACGGCCCCTTCGGGGTGTTGCTGGGGGTGACCGAGGTCAGGAGGCCTTGGCCTTCTCCTCGACCTTGTCCTTCGCGGCCGGGGCCGGAGCGGGCTTGGCCGCCTCGTAGAACTCCTCGCGCGGCGACTCCATGGCGCCGAGCGAGACGACCTCGCGCTTCAGGAACATGGCGAGGGTCCAGTCGGCGAAGACACGGATCTTGCGGTTCCAGGTGGGCACGGCGAGACCGTGGTAGCCACGGTGCATGTACCAGGCGAGACGGCCCTTGAGCTTGATCTTCATCTTGCCCATGACGATCATCGCGACGCCCTTGTGGAGGCCGAGGCCCGCCACCGCACCCTTGTTGGCGTGCGCGTACTCCTTCTGCGGGAAGCCCCGCATACCGGAGACCACGTTGTCGCCGAGGACCTTGGCCTGGCGCAGCGCGTGCTGGGCGTTCGGCGGGCACCAGGCGTTCTCCACGCCGGCCTTGCGGGCGGCGAGGTCCGGGACCTGGGCGTTGTCGCCGGCGGCCCAGATGTAGTCGGTGCCCTGGACCTGGAGGGTCGGGGCGGTGTCGACGTGGCCGCGCGGGCCGAGCGGCAGGCCGAAGCGGGCCAGCGCCGGGTTGGGCTTGACGCCCGCGGTCCACACGATGGTGTTGGAGTCGACCTCAAGGCCGTTCTTCAGCACCACGTGGCCGTCGACGCAGGAGTCCATGGAGGTCGAGAGGTAGATCTCGATGCCACGGCCCTCAAGGTGCTCCTTGCCCCACTTGCCGAGCTGCGGCCCGACCTCGGGGAGGATCTTGTCGGCGGCGTCGACCAGGACGAAGCGCATGTCCTCGCGCTTGACGTTGGTGTAGTACTTGGCCGCGTCGCGGGCCATGTCCTCGACCTCGCCGATCGTCTCGGCGCCGGCGAAGCCGCCACCCACGAAGACGAAGGTCAGCGCCTTGCGGCGGACGTCCTCGTCGGTCGTGGAGTCGGCCTTGTCCAACTGCTCCAGGACGTGGTTGCGCAGCCCGATGGCCTCCTCGACGCCCTTCATACCGATGCCCTGCTCGGCGAGGCCGGGGATCGGGAAGGTGCGGGAGACCGCGCCGAGGGCGACGACCAGGTAGTCGAAGGGCAGCTCGTAGGCCTCGCCGACGAGCGGCGCGACCGTGGCGACCTTGCGGTCCTGGTCGATGCTGGTGACGCGGCCGGTGAGCACCTCGGCTCCGCGCACAACGCGTCGCAGCGGGACGACGACGTGGCGCGGGGAGATGCTGCCTGCGGCGGCTTCGGGGAGGAAGGGCTGGTACGTCATGTACGACCGCGGGTCGACGACCGTGACGGTCGCCTCGGCGTAACGCATCTTCTTGAGAATGCGCCGTGCCGCGTACAGGCCTACGTACCCACCGCCTACGACGAGGATTCGGGGACGCTCCGTGGTGCTCATGCCATCGAGTATCCACCCCCCTGTGGGCCCCCGCTCGTGCGCCCCTTCACAAGGTCCGACGGGGCCTCTGCTACACTTCGCGGCCCACGTGACCCAGGTCATGGTGGCCGGAGGGAACCAAGGCGTAGGGGAGAACGTTGTTCACCCCTCCTGAACTGGCCCTCACACCGCTCCGCGGGCTAGACCACCGGGTCAGGACACATGGCCGTAACACACCGTCCAACCCCTGGATCGCGCGCTGTTGAGCCCCTGAACCTGCAGAAGAGAGGCCTACGGCCCCGAATCGAGGCCAACCGGCGGGTTTTCCTTGTGAAGAAGTTCACGAACTTTCTTGCGAGGGGTGGTCCGGAGGGCCCCTGGGAGGGCCTCCGGACCTCTTTTTACGCGATCGACCAGGCGATTCCGTCGAGGATGTCGTGCTCGCTGACCACGACCTCGCGGGCGCCCGTGCGTTCCATGACGGCCAGCAGGACCAGCGCGCCCGCGGCGATCACGTCGATGCGGCCCGGGTGCAGCACCAAGATCGCCGTGCGCTCGGCGTGGGTGGAGGCCAGGAGGCGGTCGGTGACCCGCTTGACCTCGTCGTGGGAGATACGGGAGTGGTGGATCGCCGCCGAGTCGTACGCGGACAGGCCGAGCGCGATGGCGGCGACCGTGGTCACCGAACCGGCCAGGCCCACCAGCGTGCGGGGCTCGCGCAGCGGCACCGTCTGCTCGGCGAGGTCCAGGGCCGCCTCGACGTCCGCCCTTATCGCCGCGATCTGCTCGGGCGTGGCCGGGTCGCCGGGGTGGTGGCGCTCGGTCATCCGGACGCAGCCGATGTCCACCGAGCGGGCCGCGCGCACGTGCTCCGAGCCGACCACGAACTCCGTCGAGCCGCCGCCGATGTCGACCACGAGGTAGTCGCCGCCGGAGTGGAGTTCCCTGGTGGCCCCGGTGAAGGAGAACTCGGCCTCCTGGTCGCCGGTGATCACCTCGGGCTCGACGCCCAGGATGTCCAGGACGCCCTGGACGAACTCGTCCCGGTTCTCGGCGTCGCGGGAGGCGGAGGTGGCGACGAAGCGGACGCGCTCGGCGCCGAACTCCTTGATGACCGCCGCGTACTCACGGCAGGCCGCGAAGGTGCGCTCCAGGGCCTCGGGGGCGAGGCGGCCGGTCCGGTCGACGCCCTGGCCGAGGCGGACGATCGTCATACGGCGGTCCAGGTCGACCAGTTCACCCGTCTCGGGGTCCGCGTCGGCGACCAGGAGGCGGATCGAGTTCGTACCGCAGTCGATGGCGGCGACCCGGGTCACTTCTCTCCCTCCCCGGGCACACAGGGGGTGACGCAGGGGCCCTTCGCCCACCACTCGGGCAGCATCGCGATCGCCTCGTCGCCCAGCGGGTTCACCCCGGGCCCGGCCGCCAGCGAGTGGCCGACCAGCACGTGCAGGCACTTCACCCGGTCCGGCATGCCGCCCGCGCTCGGGAAGCCCTCCAGGACCTCGATGGCGTCGCGGCGGGCGATGTAGTCCTCGTGGGCGGCGCGGTAGGCCGCGGCCAGCTCGGGGTCCGTCGCCAGACGCTCCGTCATCTCCTTCATGACCCCGTTGGCTTCGAGCGTGCCGATCGCCGACGCGGCCCGCGGGCAGCTCAGGTAGTACGTCGTCGGGAACGGCGTGCCGTCGGGCAGCCGGGGGGCCGTCTCGACCACGTCCGGGTTGCCGCACGGGCAGCGGTGCGCGATCGCGCGCAGTCCGCGCGGCGGGCGGCCCAGCTGCTCCTGGAAGGCGGCGATGTCCGCGTCGGTCGGCACGGTGCTGGGCGTCTGGGGCGGGGGCGTTTCCATCGCGGTTTCTGTCTCAGTCTCTGTCTGTCTGGATCTGTCGCTGTCTGGGCCCGGCGGCGGCGTCAGTTGCCGGGGCGGTCGGCCTTGTCCACGCCGTCCCAGAGGTTCTGGTGCCAGGGACGGCCGGTGGCGGCCTTGCCGTCGCGGCGGCCCTTGGCGGCCGACGGGTCGGCCACGGTGTAGCCGGTCTCGCCCGGAAACTGCATGTGCAGATGCTCACGGGCCAGCCGCTTGATGTACGCGTCGTCCTGGAGCCGCGCCTTCTCGTCGCGCAGCCGCTCGACCTGCGCGGCCGCGTCGTGCTCCTTGCGTCGCTGCTCGGCGATGTCGCCGCGCTGCGACACGTACTGGCGCATCGGGTACGCGAGGGCCACCACCAGCGAGCACATCACCAGGGCGAGCAGGGCGGCGCGCCCGGTGAGCCGGGAGCGGCGCGCCTGGCGCTTGGTCTGGGAGCGGTAGACCCGGGCCGCGGTCTGCTCGCCGAGCACCTTGAGCCGGGCCGCGGTGGAGAACCGGTCCCGGTTGCCCTTGGCCATGTCGCCCCGCTCCCCTCACGTACGTACAACGTCCCCGGACACGGTACGGGACCGCGGCCGGGGACGTACGTACGACAGGGCGGTCAGCCCATGTCAGGCCTGCTCAGCTGGTGGGCTGATCAGCCCTTGAAGCGCGGGAAGGCGCTGCGGCCCGCGTACACCGCCGCGTCGTCGAGGATCTCCTCGATGCGCAGCAGCTGGTTGTACTTGGCGACGCGGTCCGAGCGGGCCGGGGCGCCGGTCTTGATCTGGCCGCAGTTCACCGCGACGGCGAGGTCGGCGATGGTGACGTCCTCGGTCTCGCCGGAGCGGTGGGACATCATGCACTTGAAGCCGTTGCGCTGGGCCATCTCGACGGCGTCCAGGGTCTCGGTCAGCGAACCGATCTGGTTGACCTTGACGAGCAGGGCGTTCGCGGAGCCCTCCTCGATGCCGCGGGCCAGGCGCTCCGGGTTGGTGACGAAGAGGTCGTCGCCGACGATCTGGACCTTGGAGCCCAGCTTGTCGGTAAGGGTCTTCCAGCCGGCCCAGTCGTCCTCGTACAGCGGGTCCTCGATGGAGACCATCGGGTACGCGGAGACGAGCTCCTCGTAGTACTCGGTCATCTCGGCGGCCGAGCGGGACTGGCCCTCGAACTCGTACTTGCCGTCCTTGTAGAACTCGGACGCGGCGACGTCGAGCGCGAGCGCGATGTCCTTGCCCGGGGCGTAACCGGCCTCCTTGATGGCCTCCAGGATCAGGTCCAGGGCGGCGCGGTTGGAGTCCAGGTTCGGGGCGAAGCCGCCCTCGTCGCCGAGGCCGGTGGACAGGCCCTTGCGCTTCAGGACGGCCTTGAGGGTGTGGTAGACCTCGGCACCCCAGCGCAGCGCCTCGGAGAAGGACTCCGCGCCGATCGGGGCGATCATGAACTCCTGGATGTCGACGTTGGAGTCGGCGTGCGACCCACCGTTGAGGATGTTCATCATCGGAACGGGCAGCAGGTGCGCGTTCGGGCCGCCCAGGTAGCGGAACAGCGGCAGGTCGCTGGCCTCGGAGGCGGCGTGCGCGACGGCGAGCGAGACGCCGAGGATGGCGTTGGCGCCGAGCGAGCCCTTGTTGTCCGTGGCGTCCAGGTCGAACATCGCCTGGTCGATCAGGCGCTGCTCGGTGGCGTCGTAGCCGACGAGCTCCGGGCCGATCTGCTCGATGACGGCGAGGACGGCCTTCTCGACACCCTTGCCGCCGTAACGGTTGGGGTCACCGTCACGCAGCTCGATGGCTTCGAAGGCACCCGTGGAGGCGCCGGACGGGACGGCGGCACGACCGGTGCTGCCGTCGTCGAGGCCGACCTCGACCTCGACCGTGGGGTTGCCTCGGGAGTCCAGGATTTCCCGGGCTACGACGACGTCGATGGACGGCACGAGCATCTCCTTCTGGGATGTGACGCGAATACGCCGGGCCGCGTGGTCCGGCACCCCTGAGCCTAACCGCCTCCGGGGCATCCACCAGCCGACCGACCGGCCCGTGGGACGAAACGGGGGGCAAAATGTTCCCGAACAAAACAAAACGCGTCCCGGCGGGGCGGGAGGGTGCGGGGGACGCGCGTGGGGCCCGCCCCGCGGCCCGGCTTCAGCTGTCAGCTGAGTGGATCTCGGCGGGGCCCTGCGGGGCTGGCTGGTGTTTGTCCGCGGACCGTGCTGGGTTGCTCGCGCAGTTCCCCGCGCCCCTCATGCAT
>NZ_JBHWUR010000098.1:0-29161 GCF_042737755.1 Streptomyces sp. NPDC059994 | reverse complement strand
GGCCCCCACCGGCCCCCACCGGCCCCCACCGGCCCCCACCGGCCCCCACCGGCCCCCACCGGCCCCCACCGGCCCCCACCGGCCCCCACCGGCCCGCACTGTCCCTACGAGAGCCCGTCCGGCAAACCGAACACCGGGAACCAACGCGCCGTGTCCAGAAACGCGTTGAGCCCCACTATCTTCCCGTCGGCGATCTCCACCACCTGAAGCGCCCACGGCTCATGCCGCCCGCCGGGGCCACCGGGTCGGTACTGCCCGAAGGCGGGCGTCCCGTTGGCGACGGTCGGCACCAGGCGCGACCCCCGGCACCCGTGCCCCGGGCCCAGGTGCCACGCCACGATGTCCTCGGGGCCGCGCAGCCACAGGTCGTACGGCGGCATGGACAGCGTCGCGTCCTCGTGCAGCAGGGACGTCAGGGCCGGCATGTCGTACCCCTCGAACGCCGCCACATAGCGGGCCAGGAGCTTCTGCTGCTCCTCGTCGAGCGGGTCCGCCGCGTCCGAGGCGCGCGGCTCCGACTCCGCCAGTGTCGAACGCGCCCGCTGGAGAGCGCTGTTGACCGATGCCACCGTCGTCCCGAGCAGCTCGGCCACCTCGCTCGCCTTCCACGCGAGCACCTCGCGCAGGATCAGCACTGCCCGCTGCTTGGGCGGCAGGTGCTGGAGGGCCGCGACGAAGGCGAGCCGCACGCTCTCGCGCGCGACCGCCGTCTCGGCCGGGTCGTCCACCGCCGTCGGCAGCACCCGCGCGTCCGGCACCGGCTCCAGCCAGGTCACCTCCGGCCGCGAGCGCAGCACGGCCGAGGACGCCGTCTGCGGGGCCGTGAGGTCCATCGGGCGGGCCCGCTTGCCGCTCGCGGTCAGCATGTCCAGGCAGACGTTGGTCGCGATCCGGTACAGCCAGGACCGCAGGGAGGAGCGGCCCTCGAACTTCTCGTAGCTCCGCCATGCCCGGACCAGCGTGTCCTGCACCGCGTCCTCCGCCTCGAAGGCCGAGCCGAGCATCCGGTAGCAGTACCCCGTCAGCTCGACCCGGTGCTTCTCCAGGCGGGAGTCCAGGTCCGTCGCCACCGACGGTTCCGTTGACAGCTCACCCATCGCGTCCACCCCAGATCGCCCATGTGCTCCAGCTCTTCGGAAGCTACAGGAGCCCACTGACAATCGCGCCTCAGGCGGTCGTTTCAGCAGGTCGCGTGGGGTGGGGCGAGGCGCGTCGCGGCGATCCTGCGCTCGGTGCGGGCGGCGTGGCTTCCGTACAGCGTCACCGAGACGACGCCGAGGACGGCCAGCAGGCCGAGCAGCACCGTGGCGGGCCAGCCGCCCGCGTGGAAGGCGATCGCGCCGAGCGTGCCGCCCGCGCTGCTGCCCAGGTAGTACGCGGACTGGTAGAGCGCCGACGCCTGGGCGCGGCCCGTCTTGGCGGTGCGGCTCACCGAGGAGGAGGCGACCGCGTGGCCCGCGAAGAAGCCCGCGGTGATCAGCACCAGGCCCGCCAGGACCGCCGCCAGCGAGTCGAGCAGGCTCAGCAGCAGACCGGCGGTGGTGGTCGAGACGGCCAGGTAGAGCGCGCCCCGGCGGCCGAGCCGGGCGACCAGGGTCCCCGCACCGGCGGAGGAGACCGTACCCACCAGGTAGACCAGGAAGATCGAGCCGACCACGCCCTGCGGGAGGTTGAAGGGCGCGGCGGTGAGCCGGTAGCCGATCACCGTGTAGACGGCGCCGAACACCGTCATGAAGAGCGCGCCGATCGCGTACAGGCGTACGAGCAGCGGGTCCGCGAGGTGGCCGCGCACGGTCGCCGCGAGGGCGCGCGGGTCGAGGGACGCGGCCTTGAAGTGGCGGGACCTGGGGAGCAGCAGCCGGAACGCCACCGCGCAGCCGGCGGCCAGCAGCCCGACCGCAGCCAGCGCCGCGCGCCAGCCCCAGGCCTGGGCCACCCAGCCGGTCAGGATGCGGCCGCTCATGCCGCCGATGGAGTTGCCCGCCACGAACAGGCCGATCGCCGCGACCAGTGCCTTGGGCCGCACCTCCTCCGCGAGATAGGCCATCGCGGAGGCGGGCAGCCCGGCCAGGGCCGCGCCCTGGACCGCCCGCAGCGCCACCAGCCAGCCCACGTTCGGCGCGAACGGCACGAGCAGCCCCACCGCGACCGCGACCACCAGGGAGACCGTCATCGTCCGGGACCGTCCGAACCGCTCGGACACCGCGCTCAGCGGCAGCACGCACAGCGCCAGCGCGCCGGTCGCCGCCGAGACGGTCCAGCTCGCCGCGGAGGCCGACACCCCCAAGTCGCCCGAGATCAGCGGGAGCAGGGCCTGGGTGGAGTAGAGGAGGGCGAAGGTCGCGACCCCGGCGGCGAAGAGCGCGAAGCTCATCCGGCGGTAGCCGGGAGCACCCGGGAAGAGCTGGTCGGGGGACGGCGCGGTGGAGGCACCCACGGTGGTGGGTGCCCCGGTACTGGCAGGAGGCATACGTCGACCGTAGGCCCGGCAGATTTATGCGTCCAATGCATCGAGCGCGCATAATCGATGCACGTACGCATAAGCACAGCTCAGGCGGGTGTCTGTCATTGAACAGTAACGAAGAAGACATTGTCACGGTGCTCGCGCCCCGCCTCGCGTACTTCGCCGCGGTCGCCCGCCACGAGCACGTCACGCGCGCGGCGCACGAGCTCGGCGTGCCCCAGCCGACGCTCTCGCGGGCCATGGTCCGCCTCGAAGAGGACCTCGGGGTCGCCCTGTTCGCCCGCAAGGGCCGTACGGTCTCGCTCACCCCGGCCGGGCGCACCTTCCTCGGCTCGGCCGAGCGCGCCCTCGCCGAGGTGGAGCGGGCCGCCGAGTCGGTGCGGGCCGACGCCGACCCGGCGGCGGGCAAGGTCGCCTTCGGCTTCCTGCACACCATGGGCTCCGAGACCGTGCCCGCCCTCATCCGGGCCTTCCGGGTCACCCACCCCCGGGTGCGCTTCACCCTCGTGCAGAACTACGGCGAGGCGATGATCGAGCGGCTGCGCGCGGGGGACCTCGACCTCTGCCTCACCTCCCCGGTGCCCGACGCGCCCGACCTCGTGGCCCGGCGTCTGGACGAGCAGCGGCTGCGGCTCGTCGTCCCCGACGACCACCGTCTCGCGGCCCGCAAGCGGGTCCGGCTCGCGGAGGCCGCCGACGAGACGTTCGTGACCCTGGAGCCCGGCTACGGGCTGCGGCGCATCACGGACGACCTGTGCGCGCAGGCCGGGTTCACGCCCAGGGTCGCCTTCGAGGGCGAGGAGGCGGAGACCCTGCGCGGCCTGGTGGCGGCGGGCCTGGGCGTGGCCCTGCTGCCGCCGCCCGCGGTGGCCCGTCCGGGCGTCGTCGAGCTGACGGTGACGGCGCCGCGCGCGGTGCGCGAGATCGGCGTGGCCTGGCTGGACGGCCACCCGGACACCCCACCGGTGGCCGCCTTCAAGGCCTTCCTGCTGTCGCGGCGCGGGCAGCTGCTGCCGGTGTGAGCCGTACGGGCGCCGCGTCTGCCGGTGTGAGCCGTACGCGGGTCCCGCGTCTGCCGGTGTGAGCCGTACGCGGGCGCCGCGTCTGCCGGTGTGAGCCGCACCGGCCCCCGTACCCCTCACACGTGCAGCGACTTCCCGAACCCGGCCGCCAGCGGCATCCGCAGACCCAGTGGCGGCGGGGCGGCCAGCGCGTCGGCGACGGGACGCGCGTACGCGTGCGTGAAGAGCGACCCCTTCACGAAGTCGGCCGCCAGGGCCAGGACTTCGGCCCGGTGCTGGCGCAGCCCGTGCCCGTCCGAGTGGACCTCGAAGCGGCAGGTGTCGCGGTTGGTCTTCTTCGCGCGCGCGGCGAGCCGGAACGACAACTCCGGGTCGCTGCGGGCGTCGTTGGTGCCGTGCACTATCAGCACCCGCCGCCCCACCAGCTGCTTCACCGGCTCCGGCTCGGCCGCCACGTCCTCCTCCGGCAGCCAAGGGGCCAGCGAGAGGACGCAGTTGACGGCCGAGTGCCCCGCCGCCCGCAGCGCCGCCCGCCCGCCCATCCCGTGCCCGGCCAGACAGACGGGCACGTCCCCGTACCGCCGCACCACCTCCTCGGCGGCCCACTCGGCGTCCGCCGCGAGCCGGGCGTCGCCGCCGTTCCAGCCCCGGCCCCGGTAGCGGACGAGATGGGCCACGAGCCCGTCGTCCCGCCCCGCCCGGGCCAGGCGCCGGGCCAACGGCAGCGCCGAGGCGTACGAGACGGGCGAAGGGCGGCGCGCCGAGACGGGATCGCCGTCCGGCAGCACCAGCACCACACCGCCGACCGAGGAGCCGGCGCCGGTCGCACCGACGGCCCGTCCGAGCCGGGCAGCAGGCAGGGAAGTCGCATGCTGTGCCATGACAGAACAGTCTCAGAAGCCGAGGTGTACTCCACCCGTCCGCGCGGTCACTGTTACGCATCGGCAACCGAGCGACTCCCGGTGATCTACGCGCGTAGGGGCTAGCATGCGCAGATGACGAGCCAGACCACCGACGTTCCGACCACGGACCAGATCCGCCGCGCCCCGAAGGTGCTGCTCCACGACCACCTCGACGGCGGTCTGCGTCCTGGCACCATCATCGAGATCGCTGAACAGACCGGGTATACCAGTCTGCCCGAGACCGAGGCCGACAAGCTCGGCATCTGGTTCCGGGAAGCCGCCGACTCCGGTTCCCTGGAGCGGTATCTGGAGACCTTCGCGCACACCTGCGCCGTCATGCAGACCCGCGACGCGCTGTTCCGCGTCGCCGCCGAATGCGCCGAGGACCTGGCCGAGGACGGGGTCGTCTACGCCGAGGTCCGGTACGCGCCGGAGCAGCACCTGGAGAACGGGCTGACGCTCCAGGAGGTCGTGGAGGCCGTCAACGACGGCTTCCGCGAGGGCGAGCGGCGCGCCCGCGCCAACGGGCACCGCATCCGCGTCGGGGCGCTCCTGACCGCCATGCGGCACGCCGCCCGCGCCCTGGAGATCGCCGAACTCGCCAACTCCTACCGGGACTCGGGCGTGGTCGGATTCGACATCGCGGGCGCCGAGGCCGGCTACCCGCCCACCCGTCACCTGGACGCGTTCGAGTATCTGAAGCGGGAGAACAACCACTTCACCATCCACGCGGGCGAGGCCTTCGGTCTGCCGTCGATCTGGCAGGCGCTCCAGTGGTGCGGCGCCGACCGGCTCGGCCACGGGGTGCGGATCATCGACGACATCGAGGTCGCCGAGGACGGCACCGTGAAGCTGGGGCGGCTCGCCGCGTACGTACGTGACAAGCGGATCCCGCTGGAGATGTGCCCGACGTCCAACCTCCAGACCGGCGCCGCCACTTCGTATGCCGAACACCCGATCGGGCTGCTGCGCCGGCTCCATTTCCGCGCCACCGTCAACACCGACAACCGTCTGATGAGCGGTACCAGCATGAGCGAGGAATTCGAGCGGCTGACCGAGGCATTCGGCTACACGCTCGACGACATGCAGTGGTTCACCGTCAATGCGATGAAATCAGCGTTCATTCCTTTCGATGAACGCCTCGCCATGATCAATGACGTCATCAAGCCCGGCTACGCCGAGCTGAAATCCGAATGGCTGTTCAAGCAGACCGCCGCGACCAGCGGGTCTACCCCGTCCATGGGCTGATCGGGTACATCATCGGAACGGCCGGGAGAAGTAAATCCCGGCCGTTTTCCTTGGTTTCACGTGTTTGCGGGGCGAGCGGCGGTCTGACTAGCTTGCAGAGCCGCTCACATCCCCTTCCCTAGGATGAGTTCCAGATGAAGCAGTCTGCCGTCAAGTCGCTCGGTGCCGCCGCTGTCGGTGTCGCCTTCGCCGCCGCTGCCGCCGGTACGGCCTCCGCCGCGCCCGCCGTCGCCGGAGTGCCCGAGCTCCCCGCCCTCTCGGGCCTGACCAAGACGCTGCCCGTCGAGGGCGTCACCAACAAGCTGCCGACGGGTGCCCCGCAGGCGCTGACCGCCGGTCAGAACGCCCTGGGCAAGGGCGCGTCCACCCTGCCGACCAGGGGCGCGGGCCCGGTGGCCGGCCTTCTCGGCGGCCTGCCCCTGGGCGGAGCGGGGCTCCCCCTCGGCGGCTGATGGCCAAAACGTATCGCCTGGCGGTGCTTTGAGGTGTTGTGGTGGGGCGCACATCCGGTCGTGGGTGTGCGCTCCGCCGCGTCTGTGTCAGGATCGCGGCTCGTACGCTGGTTATTGACAGGTGAGTAGGGTTCCGACGATGCGTGTGAAGGCGACTGGACCTGCCGTGCTGATGACGGCGTCGGCGCTGCTCCTCACCACCGCGTGCGGCTCGTCGGGCGGCGGCTCCGACGGCAAGGCCTCCGCGCCCGCCGCCAAGGGCTCCTCGGCCTCGGCGGCCGCGCGGACCGGCCTCCAGCGGGCGGCCCTCGAACAGGGCGACGTGCCCGGCTACCAGGTCTCCGCCGACACCACCGCCCAGGGCCGGGCCCGTCCGCAGGCCGACCGCAAGCCGTGCCAGCCGCTCGCCGACATCATGGGCGACGAGCCGAACCCGCAGGCGCGCGAGACCGTCAACCGGGGCCTGGGCTCCCAGCGCAAGCTCGGCCTCGCGGTCGCGGCGTCGCTCAGTACGTACGCGCGCCCCGAAGCCGAGAAGCTGATCAAGGACCTGCGCGCGGCGGTCGCCGCCTGCCCGGGCTTCAAGGCCGAGCTGGGCGGCACGAGCTCCACGTACGCGCGCGTGAAGGCGCGGCCGTACCGGATCGGCGGCGACGGGTCGGTGAGCTGGTCCGCGTCGTCCACGCAGGTGAACGTGGAGACGCCGGTCCACATCGTCGTGGTGCGCCAGGGCGCCACGATCGTACGGTTCATGACGATCAACCTCGGCGCGCCGGTCCCGGGCAAGGCCCAGGAGCTGGTGGAGGTGCCGAGGGACGTGGCGGACAAGCAGCTGGAGAAGGTACGCCGGGTGCTGGGTTCCTAGCACCGGCCCCCCAGGGGTTCACCAGGCGGTGCTGGGGGTGCTGTGGGTGCCGTGGCCCTTCTCGTTCGGGAAGAGGATCCACAGCGCGATGTAGAGCAGGAACTGGGGGCCCGGCAGCAGGCACGAGACTACGAAGATCACGCGCATCGTGGTGGCCGAGGTGCCGAAGCGCCGTGCCAGCGCCGCGCACACGCCGCCGATCATCCGTCCGTCGCGGGGGCGGGCAAGGGTGGCCATGAGGTGCTCCTTCGGGTCGGGAGGTCTTGTCTTGCGCTACCTCAACCCTGCCGCCCCGAACCGGGCGAAGCGTCGGACTACGGGGCGACCCCGACCCTGGGAATCGTCGGGGTACGACCCTGAGCCGCCGGTACGGGGACGTCCTCCCGGTCCTGGCGCCGCCGCAGCGCGATCCGCCCGGCGGGCACGACGGCGATGTGGGCGAACGCCGCGCCCGCGGTGTTCAGGAGCAGCGCGTCCACATCGGCCACCTGCCCCGGCACGGAGGTCTGCAGCAGGGCGATGCCGAGCGAGACGAGTGCGGCGGCGGCGGTCGTACGGAGCAGGGAGCCGACCGGGGAGACGACGAGCCGCCCCCCGACGAGCGGCAGCAGCACGCCGAGCGGGGCGAGCAGCAGCAGCCCCTCCCCGATGCGGTGCGCGGCCTCCAGGGACCCCAGCGCCAGGTCGGCGCGGATACCGGCGAGCGGGGTGAGGTTGGGTGCGGTCACCCACATGACGTCGCGTGGGCGCAGCGTGAGCCACGCGACGAGCGCCATGTGCGCGAGAAGGAGAGCGCAGCCCGTCGCGCGGTACCGGATGGCGGCGCTGCCGCCCACACCTTGACGCTGTAGCACGCCCCCCAAGACGCGCGGGGCCGCGCGATCGGTTCCGAGTTCCTGGTGGCTCGGCCCCCGGACCCCGTTCGGCCTGCGGCCGGGCGGCTGGTCGCGCGTTCGTCCGCGGGCCCGGCGGCGGCTGGTCGCGCAGTTCCCCGCGCCCCTTTTTTGGCCCGGTGTCTGTCTGCGGGTCGGCTGTGGTTGCTCGCGCAGTTCCCCGCGCCCCTGAGGGCAGAAGGGGGCCCGGCCACCTTTCAGCCCCTCCGGCGTTTGAGGAGCGGGGGCAGGGAGCGGAGCTCCCGCCCCTTCAGGGGCGCGGGGCTGTGACATGTGCGGCTCCGCCGCGATGGGGGTCCCCCCTGTTCGAGCGGAGCCGAGAACTTGGGGGAGCGACCAGCCACAGACAACCCGCAGACGAACGGGGTCCGGGGGCGGAGCCCAGGTAGCCCACCCACCCCCGTGCCGGGATCCGGGGCGGAGCCCCGAAGCGGGTGCAGGGGCGCAGCCCCGCCCGGGGGCCGGGGGCGTAGCCCCCGGGAAACCCACCTCGACCCACCCCCACCCCCGGAGGGTTCAGGGAAGGGGCGGGGTGGGGGAGCTCCCCCCGGTCGGATGCAGCGCATCGCCCAGCGTCGGAGACGTGTCCGGCCGGGTCTTCATCTCCGCCGTGCACGCGTAGCCCCGCACAGGGTCCTCGCCCGGCCCCCCGAGCACCACCTGCTGCGTCCCCGACGACGTCGGCGTGTTCTCCGCGTACGTGCACACGATCTGCGACAGCGCCAGGGCCGGCAGATCCTCCGGGCGGCGCGAGAGCCGCAGGGCACCCGACGGGTCGCCCTTGCGCGCGGCCGTCACCGTCAGCGGACCCCGTACGTCCGTCGTGTACCCGGCCGCCTTCTCGTCCCCAGCCGGCGTGACCTCCAGCTCCGTGAGCAGCGCCTCCGCGAACCGGAGGCGGTCGGCCGACGCCCGGCCCTCCGGGATCCGCACCGACCGCTCGGCCGACACCAGCTGCGCCCCGCACACCAGATAGACCCGGACGGTGACGCCCTCGAACTGCGGGGTCACCGAGTTCCCCGGCACCTCGCACGGCACCCGGGACGGCGCGGGCCCCGCGTCCACCGGGACCGCGGTGGGCCGGATGCCGCACCCCGTGGCAGTGGCGCCGAGCGCCAGCAGGGCGAGCGCACCGCCCAGCAGCCGTACTCTCACGCCTCCTCACCCCCGTCGAGCGGCAGCCGCAGCACGAACACCGCACCGCCCTCGGGCGAGTTCGCGGCCGTGATGTCGCCGCCGTGGATGTGGGCGCTCTCCATCGCGATGGAGAGACCCAGGCCGCTGCCCTCGGAGCGGGGCCGCGACGCGCTCGCCTTGTAGAAGCGGTCGAACACGTGCGGCAGCACCTCCTCCGGAATGCCGGGCCCGTGGTCCCGTACCGAGATCACCAGCTCCTCGCCCTCCACCCGCACCGAGACCCGCACCGGGGAGCCGCCGTGCTTGAGCGCGTTCCCGATCAGGTTGGCCAGGATCACGTCCAGGCGGCGCGGGTCGAGCCGCGCCATGATGCCGCGTTCGGCGTCCAGGTCCACCGCGTCCAGCCAGGCCCGCGCGTCGATGCACGCGGTGATCTGGTCGGCGATGTCCACGTTGTCCACGACGAGCCTGGCCGTACCGGCGTCGAAGCGCGTGACCTCCATCAGATTCTCGACCAGGACGTTCAGCCGCCGCGTCTCGGAGACCACCAGCTGCACGGCCGGCGCGATCATCGGGTCGAGGCTGTCCGCCTCGTCCTCAAGCACCTCGGTGACGGCCGTGAGCGCGGTCAGCGGCGTACGCAGTTCGTGCGACATGTCCGCGACGAACCGGCGGCTCGCCTCCTCCCGCGCGCTCATGTCGCTGACCTTCTTCTCCAGGCTCTCGGCCGTCTTGTTGAACGTCCGCGACAGATCGGCCAGTTCGTCCGTGCCCGAGACCCTCAGCCGGGTGTCGAGCTTGCCCTCGCCCAGCTGGCGGGCCGCGTCGCCGAGCCGCTGCACCGGCCGCAGCACGGTCGTCGCGGCGGCCTGCGCGAGCAGCGCGGAGCCGAGCAGCGCGAGCCCGGTGGCGATGCCGAGCGACCAGGCCAGCGAGTTGAGGTCCTGGCGCTCCTGGTCGAGCGAGGCGAGCATGTAGCCGGTGGCGCCGCCCCCGATGATCTTCGTGCCGCCCACCAGGTACGGCTTCCCGCGCAGGGTCCTGCGCTGCCAGAACAAGTGGTACGGATAGTCGTTGCTGTCCGTGACCTTCTGCTTCTTGTTCACCGCCTCCTGGAGCGACGTCGGTACGTCATCCAGGGTGAAGCGGTCCACGTCGGACGCCCCGACGATCGGCTTGCCCGGGTCGCGCTGGTCCACCAGGAGCACCTGGTAGCCGGAGCTGACGTGGTAGCCGGAGCGGCTGCTGGCCGCCATCTGCTGGGCGGTCGTCTGCAGATCGCGGGCGGTCGGCCGGAGCGGCAGCGAGGCGGCCCGGTTCTGCATCTCCTGCCGGAAGTCGCCGAGCGCCGCGTCCTGGGTGCGTACGAGCACGGCCTCGCGGTTGAGCCAGTACGCGATCCCCGACGCGGAGACGGCGGCGGTCAGCGCGACGAGCGCGAACACGACGACCAGGCGCAGGCGCAGGCTGGTCCAGCGGAGGCCGGCGAGTATCGCCTTCTTCACGTTCCGAATCGCTGCTTTCTTGGGTTCATCCGGGGAGTGCAGACACGGATCATCACGACGGGGTGTCGAGGCGGTAGCCCACCCCGCGCACGGTACGGATCAGCGTGGGGGACGACGGTACGTCCTCGACCTTGGCCCGCAGCCGCTGTACGCACGCGTCGACCAGGCGGGAGTCGCCCAGGTAGTCGTGCTCCCACACCAGGCGCAGCAGTTGCTGGCGGGACAGCGCCTGACCGGGCCGCCGGCTCAGCTCCAGGAGCAACCGCAGCTCGGTGGGCGTCAGTTGAAGGTCCTCGCCGGCCTTGGTGACCGTCATCGCGGCGCGGTCGATCACCACATTGCCGAACGTGGCCGAGTCGGTGGCCTCCCGCTCGCCCCGGCGCAGCACCGCGCGGATCCGGGCGTCGAGCACCCGGCCCTGCACCGGCTTCACCACGTAGTCGTCGGCGCCGGACTCCAGGCCGACCACCACGTCGATGTCATCGCTGCGCGCGGTCAGCAGGATGATCGGCAGCTGGTCCGTGCGCCGGATACGGCGGCACACCTCGAAGCCGTCGATCCCGGGCAGCATCACATCCAGCACGACCAGATCCGGCCGCTGCTCGCGGAGCAGCTTCAGGCCGTCCTCTCCCGTCGCCGCGGTGGCCACACGGTGGCCCTGGCGGGACAGGGAGAGTTCGAGCGCCGTGCGGATGGCGTCGTCGTCCTCGATCAGCAACAGGAAAGGCACGGAGGTCATTCTGGCCCATGGGGGAGCGGAGTTCGACCTCCCGTGGACATCGCCCCTTCTCCACTGTCCACGGCCCGCTGTGACAGGCCTGTGAGAGTCGCCGGACAACGCGATGCTGTTGCCCATCCGGGGGGCGCCCCCCGGACCCCCAGCAGGGGCCCAATGCCGGTGGTGGCGCGCGCTGTGACGCGGCTGTGACAGTCGCCGGACAACGCGATGAAACTGGCCGGGCAGAGTCTTCCTCGTACCGACCGAAACAAGACTCCACCGACGGGGGGCGCGAGATGAACGCACTGCACAGCACCACCTCAAGCGCAGTTGTCACGCGTCTCCACGACGTCGTGCGGAGCGAGAAGTCCGGTGCCGTGAGCGGACGGGGGTGCGCTCGCGGCACCGGGCGTCAGCACCAGTCGTACATGACGGTGCTCGACGCGGTGCCGGTCTCGCCCTTCAAGGGCGTGGGGACCGGCGGGGATGCGGCGTACGGGGAGGCCACGGGGGAGCGCTCCGGGTCCGAGGCGGAGTTCACCGCCTATGTGCAGGAGCGCAGGGCCTCCCTGTACGCCACCGCCTACCACCTGACCGGCGACCGGTTCGAGGCCGAGGACCTGCTGCAGAGCGCGCTGTTCTCGACCTACCGGGCCTGGGACCGGATCAGCGACAAGGCCGCGGTCGGGGGCTACCTCCGCCGCACCATGACGAACCTCCACATCAGCGCGTGGCGCCGCCGCAAGCTGAACGAGTACCCGACCGAGGAGCTGCCGGAGACGGCGGGCGACACGGACGCGATGCGCGGCACGGAGCTGCGCGCGGTGCTCTGGCAGGCGCTGGCGCGACTGCCCGAACTGCAGCGCACGATGCTGGTCCTGCGGTACTACGAGGGCCGTACGGACCCCGAGATCGCGAACATACTGGACATCAGTGTCGGCACGGTGAAGTCGAGCATCTGGCGGTCGCTCCGCCGGCTGCGCGAGGACAACGTCCTCGCCTTCGGCCGTGACGAGGAAGAGTCCTTCGGCGAGCTGGTGGCCTGAAGGTCCGGCCGGCGGTGGCAGCCGCCGGAGTGCGGGGATGCAGGGGGGAACGTACGGGGGCCGGCGTCTCGGGGGATACGTCGGGCGTACGGGTAACGGGGGAACAGAGCGGGACCGACGGGGCTGGGGGGCCCACTCGGTCCCGCTTTTTTCACACCCGCGCCGTGGGCGCGGCCACGCACCGCCCCGCGGCAGCGGCGGCGAGGCGGCCGAGCGCCTCCTCCTTGCCGCACGGGTACGCGCCCAGCGCGGCCTGGCGCGCCACGATCCCGCGCTCGGCCCGCATCAGCCGCCACCCTCGCCGCAACAGCAACGGCACCGACTTGCGCCCCTCCTTGAGGTCGCGCGCGAGGCGGCGCCGGAAAGTGGTCGAGGGCCGCCCGCGCAGACAGAGGGCGTCGGCGAGCAGGCCGAGCTCCCGTACGCGCGCCACGATGTCCGCCGCGAAGATCCCCTCCGCGACGAACAGCGGTGTGCGGTCGATGCCGAACAGACTCGTCCCGGTCCGCGAGCTGGTGGCGATGTCGTACTCCGGTACGGCCGTACGCCCCGTACGGCACAGCTCGACGACGGCCGCCACGGCCGCGTCGGCGTCCCAGGACTGCGGCGAGTCCCAGTCGATGTCCGGCGAGCCGGGCACACGCGGCAGGGTCGGGTCGTCGCCCTCCTTGTAGAAGTCGTCCAGGCGCAGCACGGGCAGGCCCGTGCGGGCGGCGAGCGACGACTTTCCGGAACCGGAGGGGCCCGTGAGGAGAACGACGCGTGTCGGGATGGCGTGTGCGGTCACGGGACACCAGTCTGAGGCATCCACCCGGGAGGTGGACCACTCGGGGAGCCCGTTGGTATCGAGCATCACACCTCAACTACGCTGCGTGCTCCTACCGATACGCAGGAGAGTGGGACGACATGGCACGAAACCAAGCCGGCGGGGCCCGTCGCGGCCGTGTGCTGCTGCGCGCCGGGCTCACCGCGACCGCCGCGGGCGCGGCGCTGGCCGGGGCCACGGGCGCGGCCCAGGCGGCCCCCGGCCCGGCCGAGTTGGTCGGGCAGGCCGTCGCGGACCCCGGGGCCGCGGTGGACGGCCCCACGCGGTCCGTGACAGGGGACCTGTCGGCCGGGCTGACCAACGGTCTCGCCCCGGCCAAGACGCTCAGCCTCAACCCGTTCGCCAAGACCCCGGTGGACCCGTTGGACAACGCGGTGGGCACCCAGATCGCGGACTTCAAGCCGGTCTCGACGGCGATCGCGACGGCCCCGCTGCACGAGAGCGGCGCGCTCAAGGACTTCCCGCTGATCGGCACGGCGACGAGGCTGCTCCCGGGCTGACCGCGAGAAATGCCGAACGGCGCCCACCGGGTGGGGGCCCGGGGGACGCCGTTCGGGGTACGTGAGGGGGCGCGATGAACCCCCTGAGGGGCGCGGGGCTGTGACATATGCGGCTCCGCCGCGCGGGCGCGACCAGCCCCCCACCGGCCCGCAGCCGAAGAACCGGCCTAGTAGGCGGAGCCGGACGCGCCCAGTGACCCCGTCGGATGCCAGACCGTCTTGGTCTCCAGGAACGCGGTCATCCGGTGCGTACCCGGGGCCGCGGACCAGTCGGCCGCGGCGGGACGCAGCACGCGCTTGAGATTGTCGGCCGCGGCGATCTCCAACTCCTTGGCCAGCACCTCATCCGCACCCGCCAGGTCGATCGCGTTGACGTCCTGGTGGGCCGCCAGGTGCGGGCCCATCTCCGAAGCCCTGCCGGACAGGATGTTGACAACGCCCCCCGGCAGATCGGACGTGGCCAGCACCTCGCCCAGCGACAGCGCCGGCAGCGGGGCTTTCTCCGAGGCGATCACCACGGCCGTGTTGCCGGTGGCGATCACCGGGGCGATCACCGAGACCAGCCCCAGGAAGGACGAGTCCTGCGGGGCGAGGACCGTCACGACGCCCGTCGGCTCCGGCGTGGACAGGTTGAAGTACGGACCCGCCACCGGGTTCGCGCCGCCCACGATCTGGGCGATCTTGTCGGTCCAGCCCGCGTACCAGACCCAGCGGTCGATCGCCGCGTCGACGACCGCGGCGGCCTTGGACTTGGACAGCCCCTCCGCCTCGCCCACTTCGCGTACGAACTGCTCGCGGCGGCCCTCCAGCATCTCGGCGACGCGGTAGAGGACCTGGCCCCGGTTGTACGCGGTCGCGCCCGACCAGCCGCCGAACGCCTTGCGGGCGGCGACGACCGCGTCACGCGCGTCCTTGCGGGAGGACAGGGGGGCGTTCGCCAGCCACTTGCCCTTGGAGTCGGTCACCTCGTACACCCGGCCGCTCTCGGAGCGGGGGAACTTGCCCCCGACGTACAGCTTGTAGGTCTTGAAGACGTTGAGACGCGTCGCGGACGCCGTGGACGCAGAAGACTCAGACATCGAGGTAACCCTCCAGACCGTGCCGGCCGCCCTCGCGGCCGAAGCCCGACTCCTTGTAGCCGCCGAAGGGCGAGGTCGGGTCGAACTTGTTGAACGTGTTGGCCCACACGACACCGGCCCGGAGCTTGCCCGCGACCGCGAGGATGCGCGAGCCCTTCTCCGTCCAGATGCCCGCCGACAGGCCGTACTGGCTGTTGTTGGCCTTGGCGACGGCCTCGTCCGGCGTACGGAACGACAGCACCGAAAGGACCGGGCCGAAGATCTCGTCGCGGGCGATGGTGTGCGCCTGGGTGACGTTGGTGAACAGCGTCGGGGCGAACCAGTAGCCGGAGGACGGGAGCTCGCACGCCGGGGACCAGCGCTCGGCGCCCTCGGCCTCGCCGGTCTCGGCGAGCGCGGTGATCCGGGCCAGCTGCTCGGCCGAGTTGATGGCGCCGATGTCCGTGTTCTTGTCCAGCGGGTCGCCGAGGCGGAGCGTGGACAGACGGCGCTTCAGCGCGTCGAGCAGCTCGTCCTGGATCGACTCCTGGACCAGCAGGCGCGAGCCCGCGCAGCAGACCTGGCCCTGGTTGAAGAAGATGCCGTTGACGATGCCCTCGACGGCCTGGTCGATCGGGGCGTCGTCGAAGACGATGTTGGCGCCCTTGCCGCCCAGTTCGAGCGTGACCTTCTTGTCGGTGCCCGCCACGGAACGGGCGATGGCCTTGCCGACGGCGGTCGAGCCGGTGAAGGCGACCTTGTCGACGTCCGGGTGCTGGACGAGGGCCGCGCCCGCGTCGCCGTACCCGGTGAGGATGTTGACGACGCCCTTGGGCAGGCCCGCCTGGCGGCAGATGTCCGCGAAGAACAGGGCGGTCAGCGGGGTCGTCTCGGCGGGCTTGAGCACGACCGTGTTGCCGGTCGCGAGCGCCGGGGCGATCTTCCACGCCAGCATCAGGAGCGGGAAGTTCCACGGGATGACCTGGCCGGCGACGCCCAGCGGCTTCGGGTTGGCGCCGTAGCCCGCGTGGTCGAGCTTGTCGGCCCAGCCCGCGTAGTAGAAGAAGTGCGCGGCGACCAGCGGGAGGTCCGCGTCGCGGGTCTCCTTGATCGGCTTGCCGTTGTCCAGGGTCTCCAGGACGGCCAGCTCGCGGCTGCGCTCCTGGATGATCCGGGCGATACGGAAGAGGTACTTGGCGCGCTCGGAGCCGGGCAGCGCCGACCACTTCTCGAACGCCTTGCGTGCGGCCTTCACGGCCCGCTCCACGTCCGCCTCGCCCGCCTGGGCGACCTCGGACAGGACTTCCTCCGACGAGGGGCTGACGGTCTTGAAGACCTTGCCGTCGGCCGCCTCGGTGAACTCGCCGTCGATGAACAGCCCGTACGAAGGCGCGATGTCGACGACCGAACGCGACTCGGGCGCCGGTGCGTACTCGAATGCAGATGTCTGCGTTTCCATGTTCATGGGGTCTCAGTCCACCGTCACGTAGTCAGGGCCGGAGTAGCGGCCGGTCGCCAGCTTCTGACGCTGCATCAGCAGGTCGTTGAGCAGCGAGGAGGCGCCGAAGCGGAACCAGTGGTTGTCCAGCCAGTCCTCGCCCACGGTCTCGTTGACCAGGACCAGGAACTTGATGGCGTCCTTGGTCGAGCGGATGCCGCCGGCGGGCTTCACGCCGACCTGGATGCCGGTCTGGGCGCGGTAGTCGCGCACGGCCTCAAGCAGGACCAGGGTGTTGGGGGGCGTCGCGTTCACCGCGACCTTGCCGGTCGACGTCTTGATGAAGTCGGCGCCGGCCATCATGCCGAGCCAGGAGGCGCGGCGGATGTTGTCGTACGTGGAGAGCTCGCCGGTCTCGAAGATGACCTTGAGGCGGGCCTTGTCACCGCACTCGGCCCTGACGGCCGCGATCTCCTCGTACACCTTGAGGTAGTGGCCGGCCAGGAACGCACCCCGGTCGATCACCATGTCGATCTCGTCGGCGCCCGCGGCGCCCGCGGCCACCGCGTCGCGCACGTCCGCGAGCTTCACCGGGAGGGCGGCGCGGCCCGCGGGGAAGGCCGTGGCGACGGACGCGACCTTCACGTCCGACCCCTTCAGGACCTCCTTGGCGGTGGCCACCATGTCGGGGTAGACGCAGACGGCCGCGGTGGCCGGGGTGGTGCGGTCGAGCGGGTCGGGGTGGAGGGCCTTGGCGGCGAGCGCCCGGACCTTGCCCGGGGTGTCCGCGCCTTCGAGCGTCGTCAGGTCGATCATCGAAATGGCCAGGTCGATGGCGTACGCCTTGGCCGTCGTCTTGATCGAACGGGTGCCGAGGGACGCGGCGCGCGCTTCCAGGCCCACCGGATCGATGCCGGGGAGCCCGTGGAGGAAGCGGCGCAGAGCCGCGTCCGACGCGGTCGCGTCGGCGAGGGCAGCTGCGGGTGCATTGGTGGGCATGGTCACCAGATGAGCATATCTACGCGCGTAGCGTCCTGTACAGCCCCACTGACCTGGAACGCAAGCTTCCGGTCCCTGTCACGCCGCTGTGACACGGAGCGGACAGCTCCGGTGAACAAGATCACTAAGTTTGTCGATGCAGCCCGCCGAAGCCTCCAACGGCCCCACCCGAACGAGAACACAGCGGCATGCGGCTCTTCCCTTCCTTCACCACTTGTCTCCTTGGGAGTCGTCATGCGTAACGCCCTCCGTACCGCCCTCGCCACCGCGGTCGTCGCCGGTGTCGCCCTCACCCCGGTCGTCACCGCGACCACCGCGCTCGCCGCGCCGACCACCTCCGTAGCCAAGGCCACGGAGAACCGTTACTCCGGCTACCCCGTCTACCTCGCCAAGGGGTACGTCGCCGTGCTGCGCAACCGGGTCTCCGACGGCGGTCCGGAAGCCTGGATCCGCGCCGTGAAGCCCGACTGGCAGCGCGGCGACGACTACATGGGCCGCCTCATGGCGAAGCTGGACCTGGACAACAGGAGCGCCACGGTCGACGGACTGCGGCTGAGCCTGGACAACGCCGACGGCGATGTTCCGCTCCTCAAGTTCAACGGCGCCGGCGAGAGCCGGACGATCATGTTCCCGGAGCGCAGGAACGACGTGGACGGCGTGCTCGTGCGGACGGTCCCGCTCAAGGGCGGCCTGACCGCGATGGTCTACCGCTACGGCGGCCAGCACGTCTACTACGGGGCCACCATCCTCAAGGGCAAGGACAACGAGGAGATCGGCCACCTCACGGCGGGCGGCGGCCACGCCCGCAAGGACACCAAGGTCTTCAACGGCATCCAGGTCACCCTCGACTTCCAGGGCAAGGTCACCTCGGTCCAGGACCAGGGCGGCGGCGGCCAGGGCCCCACCACCCCGGTCGGCACGGACCTCGGCAAGCGCAAGCTGGCCGACGGCACGTACGGGGAGCTGTGGAAGAAGGGCGAGGGCTGGTACGAGCTGGAGGCCAGGCGGAACGGGTACAGCCACACGATCGCGGTGGGCGGGCCTGCGGGCGGCACCACGGCCGGCGCCCAGGTCGACGAGATGTGGGTCGGCCTCAACACCTCCGGCACGGTGCGCTCCTGGGTGAACAGGTCGACCGGGTTCGACCACGGCCTCATCCAGGGCACCCAGGGCTGCGCCGTGGTGCGCGTGAGCGACACCCCGTTCAAGGGCGTCAAGGTCCGCCTCACCAACGGCTCGCTGGGCCCGAAGGCCGACCTGATCAACTCGGGTGACGTGTCGATGACCGCGTTCGAGACGCTGAGCCTCAAGAACCGCACCGGCCTGTTCCACGGCGCCCGGATCACGCAGCTCGCGTCGGGGCGGTCCGCGTTCCAGATGCGGGTGTCCGGCGCCCCCACCCAGTGGCAGTCCGTCGACATCCCGAAGGCCCCCACCGGCAAGGACTGCAAGGGCGCCACCGGGACGACGGCCACCACCGGCAAGAGCGGTGGCGCCACCCCCCAGACCGCCACCACCGGCATGCAGATCGTCCCCAAGGGCGCCGTCGCCGCCGGGGCCGAGGTCGAGGGCGGCAAGGGCGGCAACACCGCGCTCGTCGCGGGCGGCGCGGGCCTGGCGTCCGTGGGCGTGGCCGGGCTCGGCTTCTTCGCCGCGCTGCGCCGCCGGGCGGGTGCCCGCGGCTGACGTCCGTCACCCACCGGGGGTGCTGCCACGACCGTGGCGGCACCCCCGTGTGCGTGGGCTCCGGTGCGGGCGGCCGGGCGCGTCCGCGCCCTCTCTCGGCCCCGCTCGAACACGTAGTGCACAATCGGCCCCATGACGAGCCCCACGCCGCCCGCCGAGCCCACCTACGCCGACCGCGTCTACCGGTCACCCGGCGGTATCGCCGGAGGCGCGCTGCTGCTCGTGCTCGGGCTCTGGCTCGCCGGGGACGCGATCCTGCGGGGGCACGGCAGCGCCCCCTGGCTGGCCCTGGCCGGGCTGCTCTGCGGTGTGCCGCTGCTCTTCGCGTTCACGATCCGCCCGGCCGTGTTCGCGGGCGACGACCGGATGCGGGTCCGCAACCCGTTCCGGACCGTCACCCTGCCGTGGGCGGCGGTCGCGGACGTACGGGCCGGGTACTCCAGCGAGGTCTTCGACCAGAGCGGCACCAAGTACCAGCTGTGGTCGATCCCCGTCTCGCTGCGCCAGCGCAAGCGCGCCGCCCGCGCCCAGGTGCGCGACGCCGCGTCCGACCCGTACGGCCGCACCTCGCCGACCGCGGGCGGCGACGAGAAGTCCCGCCTCGCGCCCGCCGACCGCACCATCCGAGAGCTGCGCGAGCTGGCCGAGCGCAACGCCGGGCGCGAGGGCGCGCAGGGCGGGCCGAGCGTGCGCTGGGCCTATGAGGTCATCGCGCCGGCCGTCGCGGGCGCGATCCTGCTGATCGTGCTCCTCGCCATCGGCTGACCCGCCGACACGGTACGGGCCGCCGCGTCAGGGCGCCCCCGGCCACACAAGCAGCATGTACGCGCCCAGCCACGCCGACGACAGGGCCGCCGAGCCCAGCATCAGTACGGCCACGTGGCGCCGGGCCCGGGCCAGCGCCACCGCGAGCGGCAGCAGCAGCGGGAAGCCGGGGAGCAGGAAGCGGGCGCGCGGGAAGTAGACGCCGCCGCTGCCCAGGACGACGAGCAGCAGCACGCCCGAGAAGACCAGCAGCACCAGCGGCTGGCGGTCGCAGAGGCAGAGCAGGAACAGCACGCCCGCCAGGATCAGCACAAGCGAGACGATCACCAGGAACAGCGCGGGGAAGCGGTCGTAGACCAGCAGGGTGCGCAGCTCGCGCAGGGTGTCGGCGCCGCCGTCCCACTCGTTCCGCCACAGCCGCTGGACCGCGAAGTAGCCGTCCCAGCGGCCGAGCCGGGCCCCGACCCAGGCGACGAACCCGAACCAGCCCAGCGGGGCGAGCAGCGCCCCGGTCAGCGGGCCCCGGACGGATCCGCCGCGCCACAGCGCCGCCAGGGCCGCCGCCACGACGGCCGCCGCGACCGCGATGCCCGTCGGCCGGGTCAGCCCCGCCAGCGCGGCCAGCGTCCCGGCCGCCACCCAGCGGCCGGTCAGCACGCAGTACAGCGACCACGCGGCGAGCGCCGTGAACAGCGATTCGGTGTAGCCCATCCACTGGACGGCGGCCACCGGCAGCGCGCCCCACAGGACCGCGAGGACGGTCCCGGCGCGCCGCCCGTACAGCCGGTCCCCGACCGCGAAGATCCCCCAGGCCGCGGCCGACGAGCAGAGCACCGCGACGACGAGACCCACGCTCGCGCGTGAGCCGGGCGTGACGGCGGCGACCGCCTTGATCACGGCCGGGTAGAGGGGGAAGAACGCCAGGTTGTTGTGGTCGACCCGGGTGCCGAGCCCGTGGTCGTAGCCGTGGTCGGCGATGCCGAGGTACCAGTGCGAGTCCCACGAGGTGGCCAGCGTCGGCCATACGCCGTGGTGCTTGAGGTGCGCCCAGCGGGCGAGGACGGCGAGGCCGAGGAGCCGTACGGCGAGGTAGCCGGCGAGCGCGGGTGCCGCCCGCCTGAACGCGGCCCGGGCCGAGGCCCGGATGAAACGCGGACCGTCCCCGCCGCCCTGCCCTTGGGGGCTGCGGGCCGCGGGGACGGCACGGGGGCCCGTACGGCAGTGCGCACGGTCCGCCGGTGAGGTGATCGGGGGCACGGCGGTGCTCCTGGGCTCGGCGAGCGGTTCCGGGTCACCCTTTCTCGGATGATCCGGAAAGGGCGCGGGAGGCTGCGCCGGACGCCGTAGGGGGTTCACGCTTTCGGGTGCGTTTCCCTGGCGGGGTGCGGTGTCGTTGGCTGCGGGCCGGTGGGGTCCGGTCGCTCCCCCGGGTTCTCGGCTTCGCTCGAACAGGGGGACCGGGGCCCCCATCGCGGCGGAGCCGCACATGTCACAGCCCCGCGCCCCCAACTGCCCAGGGGCGCGGGGAACTGCGCGCTCAGCCACAGACGGCCCGCAGACAAACGCCGATCCAAAAGAGGGCGCGGGGAAACGGCAGGCCGGTCAGATGCCCGCTGCCGCCGCCAAGTCCCTCTTGATGCCCGCGAGCAGCTCCGCCGCCTTCTCGCGTGCCTCTCCCAGCGCGGCCTGCGACGCCACCGGGACCACCACCTCCAGGTAGCACTTGAGCTTGGGCTCGGTGCCGCTCGGGCGGACGATCACCCGGGCGCCTTCGAGGTAGTAGCGCAGACCGTCGGTCGGCGGGAGTTCCCCGGTGCCCTCGGTGAGGTCCTCGGCCTTGGTGACCGCCAGGCCCGCCAGCGCGGTCGGCGTCTTCTCGCGCAGGCGCCGCATCGCGTCGGAGATGACCGACAGGTCCTCGACGCGCACCGACAGCTGGTCGGTGGCGTGCAGCCCGTGCCGTACGGCCAGGTCGTCCAGGAGGTCCAGGAGCGTGCGCCCCTGCTCCTTCAGGACGGACGCGAGCTCCGCGACGAGCAGGGCGGCGGTGATGCCGTCCTTGTCGCGTACGCCCTCGGGGTCGACGCAGTAGCCCAGCGCCTCCTCGTACCCGTACCGCAGACCGTCCACGCGGGCGATCCACTTGAAGCCCGTCAGGGTCTCCTCGTAGCCCAGACCGGCCGCCTCGGCGATCCGGCCGAGCAGCGAGGACGAGACGATCGACTCGGCGAAGACGCCGCTCACGCCCCGGTCGACCAGGTGCTGGGCGAGCAGCGAGCCGACCTCGTCGCCGCGCAGCATCCGCCAGCCGCCCTCCACCGACGCGTCCGGCACGGCGACCGCGCAGCGGTCCGCGTCCGGGTCGTTGGCGATGACGATGTCCGGGTTGACCGCGCGGGCCGCCTCGAAGGCGAGGTCCATCGCGCCCGGCTCCTCCGGGTTGGGGAACGCCACGGTCGGGAACGCGGGGTCCGGGTCGGCCTGCTCGGCCACCAGCGCGGGCGGCGGGAAGCCCGCCCGGGCGAAGGCCGCCGTCAGGACGTCCTTGCCGACGCCGTGCATGGCCGTGTAGACGACGCGGGCGGTGCGCGGGGACCCAGGGGTCAGCACCTCGTCCGTACGCGCCAGATAGGCCTCCAGGACCTCGTCGCCCAGCGTCTCCCAGCCTCCCCCACTCTCGGCTTCGCCCGAGCGGGGGGACCTCCACTCGGGGCGCGGCACGTCGCTGAGCGACTCGACCGCGGCGATCTCGGCGGCGATCTCGGCGTCGGCGGGCGGCACGATCTGCGAGCCGTCGCCGAGGTAGACCTTGTAGCCGTTGTCGCGCGGCGGGTTGTGGCTGGCGGTGACCTCGACGCCGGCGACGGCGCCCAGATGCCTTATCGCGTACGCCAGGACGGGCGTCGGCAGCGGGCGCGGCAGCAGGGCGGCCTTCAGGCCCGCGCCGGTCATCACGGCGGCCGTGTCGCGCGCGAAGTCGGCCGACTTGTAGCGCGCGTCGTACCCGATGACGACCAGGCCGTCGCCCTGGCCCTTCGCCTTCAGGTAGGCGGCGAGGCCGGCGGCCGCGCGGATGACGACCGAGCGGTTCATCCGCATCGGCCCGGCGCCCAGCTCGCCGCGCAGCCCGGCGGTGCCGAACTGGAGCGTGCCGGCGAACCGGGCGGCCAGCTCGTCGAGCTCCTCGTTGTCGATGAGCTTGGCCAGCTCCTCGCGCGTCTCGCCGTCCGGGTCCTCGGCCAGCCAGGCCTTGGCCCGCGCGATCAGGTCCTGCGTCAGGTCCTGCGTCACGTCGATGAATCCCTTCCGGGTCGGATCGGGGTCGGATCAGATGCGGTCGAGTACCCGGGTCAGCAGCGAACCCATGCGCGCCGCGGAGTCGCGGCCGGCCTGGAGCACCTCTTCGTGGTTGAGGGGCTCGCCGGTCAGACCCGCGGCCAGGTTGGTGACCAGGGAGATGCCCAGCACCTCGGCGCCGGCCTCGCGGGCCGCGATGGCCTCCAGGACGGTCGACATGCCGACGAGGTCGCCACCGAGCACGCGGACCATGTTGATCTCGGCCGGGGTCTCGTAGTGCGGGCCGGGGAACTGGACGTACACGCCCTCTTCGAGGGACGAGTCGACCTCCTTGCACAGCGCGCGCAGCCGCGGCGAGTACAGGTCGGTCAGGTCCACGAAGTTGGCGCCGATGATCGGGGACGCGGCCGTGAGGTTGAGGTGGTCGCTGATCAGCACGGGCTGGCCCGGGCGCATGCCCTCGCGCAGACCGCCGCAGCCGTTGGTGAGCACGACGGTCTTGCAGCCCGCGGCGACCGCGGTGCGCACGCCGTGGGCGACGGCGGCGACGCCGCGGCCCTCGTAGTAGTGCGTACGGCCCAGGAAGACCAGCGCGCGCTTCTCACCGATCTTGTACGAGCGGATCTTGCCGCCGTGGCCCTCGACGGCGGGCGGCGGGAAGCCGGGCAGCTCGGTGACCGGGAACTCGGCCTCGGGCTCACCGAGCGCGTCGGCGGCCGGAGCCCAGCCGGAGCCCATCACGAGGGCGACGTCGTGGGTCTCGGCACCGGTCAGCTCGCGCAGGCGGGCGGCGGCGGCGTCGGCGGCGGCGTGGGGGTCGCCCTGGACGTGGTCCGGAATAACAGATGCGTTCACGACGACGAGGGTAACCGCTGGATTCCTACGCGCGTAGATGACTGGCGCACAAGGGCGCGATCGTTGTCTTGTCGTTTCCGACGAGGGGGGGGTGCGGTGTCGTTGTCCGCGGGCCGGTGGGGGCTGGTCGCGCAGTTCCCCGCGCCCCTGGGGGGTTGGGCTCGCCGGGGTTGCAGGGATCGCCCCGTAGGGGCGCATTCAGGGGCGCGGGGCTGTGACATGTGCGGCTCCGCCGCGTGGGCGCGACCAGCCCCCACCGGCCCGCAGGCGAAACGGGTCAGCAGGGGCGCTTGCGCAGTTCCATGACGTAGTCGTGAGGGGCCCCGGCCGACTCGGCGGCATCGGCGAGCTCGCCCAGGTAGCGGGCCGAGGGCAGACCGCCCTCGTACGCGTTCAGCACGTAAATCCACGCCGGCTCCTCCCCGTCCAGCGTGTCCACCCGCACCCGCATCCGGCGGTAGATGTCGAGGCCGACACCCTCCCAGCGGTCCATGGAGTCCTCGTCGAGCGGCGCGATGTCGTACAGCGCGACGAACACCTGGGAGCGCGGCGCCTCCACGATCGTGGCGAGGGCACCCTCCCAGCCCATCTGCTCCCCGCCGAACGTCAGCCGCCAGCCGTTGAGCCAGCCGGTGCCGCGCAGGGGGGAGTGCGGGGCGCGGCGGGTCATCAGCCGCGGATCCATGTTGCCGGCGTACGCGGCGTAGAGCGACATGGTGTCGAGGGTACGACAGCGGCCCACGGGTCCTCGCGTGAGAATGGCACATGGGTGTGACAGCCGGATGGCGCCCCGGGGGGCGAAGCATCTTGAAGCGTGCGGGACAATGAGCTACGTACTGCATTCCACAATGCGAGGCGGACTTTTTCGTGACCCGGATCGTGATCATCGGTGGCGGACCCGGCGGATACGAGGCGGCCCTGGTGGGCGCCCAACTCGGCGCGGAGGTGACCGTCGTCGACTGCGACGGTCTGGGCGGGGCGTCGGTGCTCACCGACTGCGTACCGTCGAAGACTCTGATCGCGACGGCCGAGGTGATGACCACCTTCGACTCTTCGTACGAGGAGTTGGGCATCCTGGTCGCCGACGACACCCCGCCCGAGGAGCAGTCCGCCCGTGTGGTCGGCGTGGACCTCGGCAAGGTCAACCGGCGCGTCAAGCGCCTCGCGCTGGCCCAGTCGCACGACATCACCGCCTCCGTCACCCGGGCCGGCGCCCGTGTGCTGCGCGGCCGCGGCAGGCTCGGCGGCCCGCAGGGCATCGACGGCACCCGGGACGTCATCGTCACGGCCGCCGACGGCAGCGAGGAGATCCTCACCGCCGACGCCGTCCTGATCGCCACCGGCGGGCACCCGCGCGAGATCCCGGACGCGCTGCCGGACGGCGAGCGGATCCTGAACTGGACCCAGGTGTACGACCTGGACGAGCTGCCCGAAGAGCTGATCGTGGTCGGCTCCGGTGTGACCGGCGCCGAGTTCGCCGGCGCGTACCAGGCGCTGGGCTCCAAGGTCACCCTCGTCTCGTCCCGCGACCGGGTGCTGCCCGGCGAGGACCCGGACGCGGCCGCCGTCCTGGAGGACGTCTTCCGCCGCCGCGGCATGAACGTCATGGCCCGCTCCCGCGCCCAGTCCGCCAAGCGCGTCGGCGACCGGGTCGAGGTCACGCTCTCGGACGGCCGCGTCATAAGCGGTACGCACTGCCTGATGGCGGTCGGCGCGATCCCGAACACCGCCGGGATGAACCTGGAGGAGTCCGGGGTCAAGCTCCTGGAGTCCGGTCACATCTGGACCGACAAGGTGTCGCGGACCTCGTCCCCCGGCGTGTACGCGGCCGGCGACGTCACCGGCATCTTCGCCCTCGCCTCGGTCGCGGCCATGCAGGGCCGGATCGCGATGTACCACTTCCTGGGCGACGCGGTGGCCCCGCTGAACCTCAAGACGGTCTCCTCGAACGTCTTCACCGACCCGGAGATCGCCACCGTCGGCTACTCGCAGGCCGACGTGGACGCGGGCAAGATCGACGCGCGCGTGGTCAAGCTGCCGCTGCTGCGCAACCCGCGCGCCAAGATGCAGGGCATCCGGGACGGCTTCGTCAAGATCTTCTGCCGTCCGGGCACCGGGATCATCGTCGGCGGCGTGGTCGTCTCGCCGCGCGCCTCGGAGCTGATCCACCCCATCTCGATCGCGGTCGACAACAACCTGACCGTCGAGCAGATCGCGAACGCGTTCACGGTCTATCCGTCCCTGTCGGGTTCGATCGCCGAAGTGGCCAGGCAGTTGCACACCCGCAAGAAGGCGGGCGAGGCGTAACCGGGGCGCCCGGCGCACGGCGGCGCGGGACAAGGCGCCCGGGAGGGCGCCTATACCACTTCGTGGACACCTCTGTGCACACCTTCCGTTATTCGGCGCAAACTGCTGAAAACGATCGGCCGCTCAGGTTACTGTCAGTTTCGTGTTCGCTGCAGAACGTCGCCAATTGATCCTCGAAATGGTGCGTGCCAACGGGGCGGTATCGCTCCGGGAACTCGCCCGCGTCGTCCAGACCTCCGAAGTGACCGTACGGCGAGACGTGCGGGCACTGGAGGCGGAAGGACTCCTCGACCGCCGGCACGGCGGTGCGGTACTGCCGGGCGGACTCACGCGAGAGTCCGGCTTCCCGCAGAAATCCCATCTCGCGACCGCGGAGAAGACGGCCATCGCCGACCTCGCCGCGAGCCTCGTCGAAGAGGGCGAGGCCATCGTGGTCGGAGCGGGGACGACCACGCAGGAGCTGGCCCGCCGGCTCGCCCGCGTCCCCGGCCTCACGGTCGTCACCAACTCGCTGCTCGTCGCCCAGGCGCTGGCCCACGCCAACCGCGTGGAGGTCGTCATGACCGGGGGCACCCTGCGCGGCTCCAACTACGCGCTGGTGGGCAGCGGAGCCGAGCAGTCCCTCCAGGGGCTGCGGGTCTCGCGCGCCTTCCTCTCCGGGAGCGGGCTGACCGCCGAACGCGGCCTGTCCACGTCCAACATGCTCTCGGCGAGCGTCGACCGGGCCCTGGTCCAGGCGGCCGCCGAGGTGGTGGTCCTCGCCGACCACACCAAGCTCGGCACCGACACCATGTTCCAGACGGTGCCGACGGACGTGATCACGCGGCTGGTCACCGACGAGCCCCCCGGTCACGACGACCGGGCGGCCACCGAGCTCCAGGCCCTGGCCGACCAGGGCGTGCAGATCACGGTGGCCGGGACCGGGGCCGGCGGTGAGGGCGTTCCGCCGGGGCGCCAGCCCCGCCGGGACGTGCCGCTGCCCGGCCAGCGCCGCAGCCATGTGCCGGGTGCGGGGCCGCAGTTGCGCAGCGCCGCGTCGCTGGGTGATCAGCAGGGCCCCGGAGAGCGGGCGAGAGTGGCCGATCTGCGACGCCGCTAGACGGTATTCGGCCAGGCGTCGTCGCGGCGTCCGTGGCCGTCACCGCTGGGGCCGGGGCCCGGCACGGCTCCGGTCACGGCTTCAGGCCCCGCAAGGTCAGGGCGAGCAGCCGGTCGGCCAACTCCGGGTCGTCCGGCGCCTGTTCGGCCGCCAGGGCGATCGCGTTGGTGAGCTGCATCAGGTCGCCGATCGTCACATCTACGCGTACGGAACCGGCCAGCTGGGCCCGTTCCAGCAGGGCGCTGCCCGCCTCCCGCATCGGCACGCTGCACTGCGCCAGGGCCGAACTGTCGTCGTGCGAGGCCGACATAAGGGCGCGGGCCACCCCGCGGTACTCACCCGTATGAGTGATGATGGCGCGCAGCCAGTCCACGAGCGCCGTGCACGGGTGCGCGGAGTCGAGCAACTCACGCGAGCGCGCGAGGAGTACGTCCACCTCGCTCTGGAAGATCGCGTTCATCAGCGCGTGCCGGTTCGGGAAGTGCCGGTAGAGGGTGCCGATTCCGACGCCCGCGCGCTTGGCCACGTCTTCGAGCGACGCGTCCGTCCCGTGCTCCGCGAACGCGCTCCTGGCCACACCCAGGAGCCGCTCGTAGTTGCGGCGCGCGTCGGCACGCATGGGCCTCGTCGTCATACCCCAAGGATGCCCGAACCGCGCGCTCAGGGGGCGGCCCGGTACCGGTCCAGTGCCGAGGCGCGCTCGTGGAAGGGGACGCGCGAGAACCGCGACACCAAGGTCCACATCCTGCGCTCCTCGGCGAGCTCCTTGGGCAGCACGAGCCCCAGCGACTCGGCGAGCGGCTTGCGGCCCGCGTTCACCAGGGCGCGCACGGCCGCCGCCCACTCGTCGGTCGCGGCCACCGCGGCCCGGTACCAGAGCGGCACCAGGGCCAGCAGGCCCCCGGCCGGTCAGCAGCAGCGGCACGTCGGCGGAGGCCGCCGGGAGGGTGGCGAGCGCGATGACCGCGACCGCCGTGTGCCCGGCGAGCAGCCACGAAGAAGTCGACGCTGGTCCGCGCCAGCTCGACCTGGCGGCAGAGCTTGTCGGGCGCGGCGCCGGTCAGCTCGTTCGACAGGAGCTGGGTGTCCAGGCAGTACCGGTTCTGCCCGTACTCCTCGAAGCGGCGGATCGCGTTGCCCAGCCGGTCGGCGCGATCTGCGCAGGATCCACCGGGAACCGGCTCAGCCGCTCCTGGAGCAGCCCGCGCTGCGCCGAGGTCCGCCGCCGGTCCTTGCGCACGGCCCGGGCCAGGCGCGGATCGCTGCGTACGCGTACGAGATCGGCGGCGGCGAGCGGGCCGAGCACGGTCCCGTCGCGGGCGCGCCGCTCCAGACCGGGCAGCTACTTCCGGTCGGCGAGCGCACTGCGGGCGGCCCGCGCCCGCCGGCACCCCGCCTCGTAGGCACGGACAAGAACTCCGCACGCGTCATGCTCGTCCGGGCTGGTCTCAACCCGGCTGGTGCTGATGGCGGAAGACCTCCTGGAGCAGGGCACCCGTACGGCAGCGGCGGGGCCCCCGCCGGACCGATCCGGCGGGGGCCCCAACTGCTCATGCGGCTGCGGGAGTTCAGTCCTTGATCTCGCAGATCAGCGCGCCCGAGGTGACCGACGCGCCGACCTCCGCCGACAGGCCCTTGATGGTGCCGGAGCGGTGGGCGTTGAGGGGCTGTTCCATCTTCATGGCTTCGAGGACGACGATGAGGTCGCCTTCCTTGACTTCCTGGCCCTCTTCGACGGCGACCTTGACGATCGTGCCCTGCATCGGGGACGCCAGCGAGTCGCCGGAGGCCGCCGAGCCCGCCTTCTTGGCCGCGCGGCGCTTGGGCTTGGCCCCGGCCGCGAGGCCCGTACGGGCGAGCGTCATGCCCAGCGACGAGGGCAGGGAGACTTCGAGGCGCTTGCCGCCGACCTCGACCACCACCGTCTCGCGACCCGGCTCCTCGTCCGTCTCGGCGTCGGCCGGGGCGGTGAAGGGCTTGATCTCGTTGACGAACTCGGTTTCGATCCAGCGGGTGTGGATGCGGAAGGGGTCGGCGGTGAAGGCGGGGTCGACCACGACGGCCTGGTGGAAGGGGATG
>NZ_JBHWUR010000097.1:0-29235 GCF_042737755.1 Streptomyces sp. NPDC059994 | reverse complement strand
CCCGCCTCCTGCGTTTACCGGGTACAGCCCGTCACACCCGCCCGACACGAACCGGCCGCCCAGGATCGATACCATGGGCTTTCCGGGCCTGACCGGGGGACCCGGATCCTCCCCCGAACTTCGTCCGGGGGGATCCCCAGAGGAGCGCTCTTGCCAGACGAGGCCCAGCCACTCTCCGCCGAGCGGCCCGACCAGCAGGCCGAGCAGGCCACGGCGGCCCCCGCCGCGCCCGAGCAGCCGGCGGCGGAGTCCGAGCCGAGCGCGCCGCAGCCGCCCCAGCGGCCCCTCGCGGCGGCCCCGGCCGCCAAGCCCACGCCCCCCGCGAGCCCGGTGGCCCGCTCCGGCGGCGGCTCCTCCAACCGCGTCCGCGCCCGGCTCGCCCGCCTCGGTGTGCAGCGCACCTCCGCGTACAACCCGGTCCTGGAGCCGCTGCTGCGGATAGTGCGCAGCAACGACCCGAAGATCGAGACCGCCACGCTGCGCCAGGTCGAGAACGCCTACCAGGTCGCCGAGCGCTGGCACCGCGGCCAGAAGCGCAAGAGCGGCGACCCGTACATCACGCACCCGCTCGCCGTCACCACCATCCTGGCCGAGCTGGGCATGGACCCGGCGACCCTGATGGCCGGGCTGCTCCACGACACCGTCGAGGACACCGAGTACGGCCTGGACACCCTGCGCCGCGACTTCGGCGACCAGGTCGCCCTGCTCGTCGACGGCGTCACCAAGCTCGACAGGGTCCAGTTCGGCGACGCCGCGCAGGCCGAGACCGTGCGCAAGATGGTCGTCGCCATGGCCAAGGACCCGCGCGTCCTGGTCATCAAGCTCGCGGACCGCCTGCACAACATGCGCACCATGCGTTATCTCAAGCGGGAGAAGCAGGAGAAGAAGGCCCGCGAGACCCTGGAGATCTACGCTCCGCTGGCCCACCGCCTGGGCATGAACACCATCAAGTGGGAGCTGGAGGACCTCGCCTTCGCGATCCTCTACCCCAAGATGTACGACGAGATCGTACGGCTGGTGGCCGAGCGTGCGCCCAAGCGCGACGAGTACCTGGCCATAGTGACCGACGAGGTCCAGTCCGACCTGCGCGCGGCCCGGATCAAGGCGACGGTCACCGGCCGCCCGAAGCACTACTACTCCGTCTACCAGAAGATGATCGTCCGCGGCCGTGACTTCGCGGAGATCTACGACCTGGTGGGCATCCGCGTCCTGGTGGACACGGTCCGCGACTGCTACGCGGCGCTGGGCACGGTCCACGCCCGCTGGAACCCGGTTCCGGGGCGGTTCAAGGACTACATCGCGATGCCCAAGTTCAACATGTACCAGTCGCTGCACACGACGGTCATCGGCCCCAACGGCAAGCCGGTCGAGCTGCAGATCCGTACGTTCGACATGCACCGGCGCGCCGAGTACGGCATCGCCGCGCACTGGAAGTACAAGCAGGAGGCCGTCGCCGGCGCCTCCAAGGTGCGCACCGACGTACCGAAGAAGGCCGGCAAGGACGACCACATCAACGACATGGCGTGGCTGCGCCAGCTGCTCGACTGGCAGAAGGAGACCGAGGACCCCAGCGAGTTCCTGGAGTCCCTGCGCTTCGACCTGTCGCGCAACGAGGTCTTCGTCTTCACCCCCAAGGGTGACGTCATAGCGCTCCCGGCGGGCGCGACGCCGGTGGACTTCGCGTACGCGGTCCACACGGAAGTCGGCCACCGCACGATAGGCGCACGGGTCAACGGCCGCCTCGTCCCGCTCGAATCGACCCTGGACAACGGCGACTTGGTGGAGGTCTTCACCTCCAAGGCGGCCGGGGCCGGGCCTTCGCGCGACTGGCTGGGCTTCGTCAAGTCACCGCGCGCCCGCAACAAGATCCGCGGCTGGTTCTCCAAGGAGCGCCGCGACGAGGCGATCGAGCAGGGCAAGGACGCCATCGCGCGCGCCATGCGCAAGCAGAACCTGCCGATCCAGCGCATCCTCACCGGCGACTCCCTGGTCACCCTCGCGCACGAGATGCGCTACCCCGACATCTCGTCCCTGTACGCGGCGATCGGCGAGGGCCATGTGGCCGCGCAGGGCGTCGTGCAGAAGCTGGTGCAGGCGCTCGGCGGCGAGGAGGCGGCCAACGAGGACATCGCCGAGTCGGCGCCGCCCTCGCGCGGCCGCAGCAAGCGCCGGGCCAACGCCGACCCGGGCGTGGTCGTCAAGGGTGTCGACGACGTGTGGGTCAAGCTGGCCCGCTGCTGTACGCCCGTCCCCGGCGACCCGATCATCGGCTTCGTGACGCGCGGCAGCGGCGTCTCGGTGCACCGCGCGGACTGCGTCAACGTGGACTCGCTCTCGCAGCAGCCGGAGCGGATCCTCGAAGTCGAGTGGGCGCCCACCCAGTCGTCGGTGTTCCTGGTCGCCATCCAGGTGGAGGCGCTGGACCGCTCGCGCCTCCTGTCCGACGTCACACGGGTCCTCTCCGACCAGCACGTCAACATCCTCTCGGCGGCCGTCCAGACCTCCCGCGACCGGGTGGCCACCTCCCGCTTCACCTTCGAAATGGGCGACCCGAAGCACCTCGGGCACGTACTGAAGGCGGTGCGGGGAGTGGAGGGCGTGTACGACGTCTACCGGGTGACGTCGGCGCGCAGGCCGTAACTCCTTTCCGGTTCCCCCGACTTGCCCAATCCCCTTGCCCGGCAAGGGCGTTGAGGGCGATGATCGGGGGACTCGGGCACAGGGGGTGACATGGCCGAGCCGACCGTGATCGACCAGCGGTACGAGCTGCTCACGCGGCTGGGCTCCGGCGGCATGGGCGAGGTGTGGGAGGCCCTGGACACCGCGCTCGGGCGGCGCGTGGCCCTGAAGATGATCCGCTCCGGCCTCGCCGGCCACGAGATGCGCACCCGGTTCGAGCGCGAGGCGCACGCGCTGGCCCGGATCGCCCACCCCAACACGGTCGTCGTCCACGACGTGGGCCTCGACCACGAGGCGCCCTTCCTCGTCATGGAGCTCCTGGAGGGCGTCGATCTGCGCACCCTCATCGACGCGGAGGGCAGGCTGCCGCACGCCCTGGTACGGGCCGTCGCGAGCGGGGTGTGCGCGGGGCTCGGCGCCGTGCACGAGGCGGGCATCCTGCACCGGGACGTCAAGCCCGGCAATGTGCACCTCACCCGGACCGGCCGGGTCGTCCTCCAGGACTTCGGCATCGCCCACCTGCTCGACACCTCACGGCAGACCGCGACGGGCATGGTGGTGGGCACACCCTCGTACATGGCGCCCGAGGTCGTGCGCGGCGAACGCCTCGGGGTGCACTCGGACCTGTACGCCCTCGGCGTCTGCGTGCACGAGATGCTCTCCGGTGCCCAGCCCTACGGCGGTGAGTCGGCGATGGCGGTCCTCTACAAGATCGTCCATGAGCCGTCGGCCCCGCTGAAGGGCAGGCCGGGCATCCCGGACGACCTCGCCGAGCTCGTCGCCGACCTGATGGCCAAGGACCCGGCCGCACGGCCCACCGGGGCGCAGGCGCTGGAACGGCTCCGCTGCCCGCCCAACGCCACGGAGCTGGTCGACGACGCCGTCACCGGGTATCTGCGCAGACGGGCTGTGAGGGACTTCGGGCCGCCCGCGGCCGAGGCCGCCACCGCCGGGCCGCCGGTCCCCGGCGCCGCCCCCACCTGGCCGCCCGGGAGGGAAGGCACGGGACACGTCCACCGCGCCACCGGGACAGCCCTCGCCCAACAGGCGGAATCCTCTCCCGGCCCGGAGCCGGCGGCAGCCGCCGCGCGGCGCTTCGCCACCTCCGTGCTCGCGCTCAGCGGCGCCACCAGGCACCAGATCCTGCGGGCCATGACGCCCTCCGTCGCGGAGGCCCGCCAGCGCGAGGCCGTCAACCTGGTGCTGCGCGGCTCGCTGGAGGAGGCCATCGGGCTGCTGAGCACGGTCGCGGAGGTCAGTCGCGTCTCCTTTGGCCCCGACCACCCCACCACGCTGGCCTGCGTCTACTGGCAGGGCGTGTGCCTGGCCCGGCTCGGCGCGGGCCCCGAGGCGGTGGCCAAGTTCGCGGAGGTGTCCGCAGTGGTGACGCCCGTACTCGCCGCACGCGAGCAGGAGTGACGCGGCCCCCACCCGCGCACCCCCGAAAGCCCGCGCACCCCCGAAAGACCGATCCCCGAAGGGAACCGAGGAACCGGTGTCGAAGATCGAGATCCGGGTGCGCGGCGCCGCCGACCCCGAAGCGGAGCTACGGTCCCTGCTGCGGTGGCTCCACGCGGACGACGAGGTCGGCCGGGCCGTGCACGGCACGCTCGGCAGCTCCCGGCCGCCCGACCCCGAGCACATGGGCACCCTGCTCGACGTCATGTCGCTGGTGGTCAGCGGCGGGCTCGGGGCGGGCCAGCTGGCGCTCTCCGTCGGGCAGTGGAGATCCGCCCGCCGCACCGCCCCGGCCGTCGTGATGCGCAGGGGCGCTGTGGAGATCGAGCTCAATGGGGCGGACCCGGCCACGATCGCGCGGATCACCGCACTGCTGGCGGGTGAGGAGCGGTCCGGTGACGGCGGATCTGCCTGACCCCTCGGCGTCGGCCGCCGTACTGATCGGCACCGCCGGCTATCTGCATCTGCCCCAGCTGCCCGCCGTGGAGTCCAACCTGCAGGACCTGGCGAAGGTCCTGCGGGACTCCACGGTCTGGGGGCTGCCCGAGGCGCACACACTGACGGTGGCCGAACCGGAGACCCCGGCCGCCCTCCTCGACCCGGTGTACGCGGCCGGCGAGCGCGCGCAGGACACCCTGCTGGTCTACTACTGCGGCCACGGCCTGCGGGACTCCGAGTCCGCCGATCTGTACGTGGCCCTGACCGGCTCCCGGGAAGGCGCCGGGTACACGGCGGTCGAGTACCGCCATCTGCGCGCCGCGATCCTCGCCTCCCCGGCCCGGCGCAAGGTCGTGGTCCTCGACTGCTGCTTCAGCGGGCGCGCGGCCCGCACCCTCGGCACCCCCAACGCCCTCGCCGCGCAGGCCGGGATCCAGGGCGCGTACGTCCTCACCGCCTCCCCGAAGGACCATGTGGCGCTCGCCCCGGACGGGGAGAGACACACCGCCTTCACCGGCGAGCTGCTGCACGTCCTGCGCCAGGGGCTGCCGGACGCGCCGGAGACCCTGGACCTGGAGACCCTCTACCGGGCCGTGGACGCCCGGCTCGGCGCCCGGAACCGGCCGCGCCCGCAGCGCAGCCAGGAGAACGACGTGGGGCGGCTGCCGCTGGTGCGCAACCGCGCCAAGGGCGACCCGGGCGTCCCGGCCGGGCCCGTGATGGACGCCGAGGTCGAAGCCGCGATGATCTCCTCCGGGCTCCAGCTTGCCCGGCTGCTCAGATCGGTGGGGCGCGGCAGGGACGCGCTGCCCGTGCTGCGGATGATCCTGCAGAACCGGGTGCCCGACGCCGAGGGCGACGCCGTCATCGTCCATCTGGAGCTTGCCGAGCTGCTCACCGAGTCGGGCCTGGACGACCAGGCGATCGAGGTCCTGGAGGGCGCCTTCCACCTCACCCACAAGAGGTTCGGCCCGGAGGCACTCACCGTCTGCCGCCGCCTGGCCGAACTCCTCCAGTCGGCCGGCAACCACAGTCAGGCATGCGATGTGCTGCGGCACGCGCTGGACACCCTGGAGCGGGGGAGCAGAGGGGTGGGCCCGGCCGCATGACGACGTCACGTACGCCGAAGGCCCGGCCGTGACGTCACGGCCGGGCCTTCGTACGTAACCCCCGTCGGGAACGTGTCAGCCGCCGAACTCCTCAAGCCCCTTCAGAGCCTGGTCCAGCAGCGCCTGACGACCCTCCAGCTCCTTGGCGAGCTTGTCGGCCCTGGCGTTGTTGCCCGCCGTGCGCGCCGCGTCGATCTGGCCGCGCAGCTTGTCGACGGCGGCCTGGAGCTGGCCCGTCAGACCCGCGGCACGCGCGCGCGCCTCCGGGTTGCTGCGGCGCCACTCCGACTCCTCGGCCTCCTGCAGGGCCCGCTCCACGGCGTGCATCCGGCCCTCGACCTTCGGGCGGGCGTCGCGCGGCACGTGGCCGATGGCCTCCCAGCGCTCGTTGAGGCCGCGGAAGGTGGCGCGGGCCGCCTTCAGATCGGTCACCGGGACGAGCTTCTCGGCCTCGACGGCCAGGTCTTCCTTGAGCTTCAGGTTCTCGGTCTGCTCGGCGTCACGCTCCGCGAAGACCTCGCTGCGCGCGGCGAAGAAGACGTCCTGGGCGCCGCGGAAGCGGTTCCACAGCTCGTCCTCGGCCTCGCGCTGGGCGCGGCCCGCCGCCTTCCAGTCCGTCATCAGCTCGCGGTAGCGGGCGGCCGTGGTGGCCCAGTCCGTGGACGAGGACAGCGACTCGGCCTCGACGACCAGCTTCTCCTTGGCCTTGCGGGCCTCCTCGCGCTGCGCGTCGAGCGACGCGAAGTGCGCCTTGCGGCGCTTGGAGAACGCCGAGCGCGCGTGCGAGAAGCGGTGCCACAGCTCGTCGTCGGACTTCCGGTCGAGCCGCGGCAGGCCCTTCCAGGTGTCCACGAGAGCCCGCAGCCGCTCGCCGGCCGAGCGCCACTGCTCGCTCTGCGCCAGCTCCTCGGCCTCGGTGACCAGCGCCTCCTTGGCGTGCTTGGCCTCGTCGGTCTGCTTGGCCTTCTGGACCTTGCGCTCCTCGCGCCGCGAATCCACGGTCTCGACGAGCTTGTCGAGCCGCTTGCGAAGCGCTTCGAGGTCGCCCACCGCGTGGTGCTCGTCCACCTGAGTGCGCAGGTGCTCGATCGCGGTCTGGGCGTCCTTCGCCGACAGGTCGGTGGTCTTCACCCGTCGTTCGAGGAGGCCGATCTCGACAACCAGGCCCTCGTATTTGCGCTCGAAGTAGGCCAGGGCCTCCTCGGGAGTCCCCGCCTGCCACGATCCGACGACGACTTCGCCCTCGGCTGTACGCACATACACGGTGCCCGTCTCGTCGACGCGGCCCCACGGGTCGCTGCTCACAGCGCCTCCTCCACATGATGCCTGCGCGAGGGGTTCGGCCCTCGTGGCATCGTCCACAGTTTCCGGGACGGGCCTCGCCCGCCCTCCACAACGCGATTCTCACCGCGCTGCACAACGCCAATCTAGGCGACCGGCCGCCCGGCTGTCCGCACTCAGCACGGCCGAATTCCGCGGGTCAGTCCTTGTTGACGGCGGCCTTCGTGATGGTGACGGCAGTCTTCGGCGCGCCGTCCCCGGCACCGCCGGCCACCCCCGCCTTCGCCACCTCCTGCACGACCTTGAGCGCCGCGTCGTCCATCGTGCCGAACGGCGTGTAACTGGGCGGCAGTTTGGTGTCCTTGTAGACCAGGAAGAACTGGCTGCCGCCGGTGTGCGGCTGGCTGGTGTTGGCCATCGCGACCGTGCCCGCCGGGTACGTCACGGTGCCGTCCGCGCCCGCCTTGCCCAGGCCCGTCAGGTTCTCGTCGGGGATCGTGTAACCGGGGCCGCCGCTGCCGTCGCCCTTGGGGTCGCCGCACTGGAGCACGAAGATGCCCTGTGTGGTCAGCCGGTGACACTTCGTGTTGGTGAAGTAGCCCTTGTCGGCGAGGGACTTGAACGAGTTGACCGTGTGCGGGGTCTTCGCCGCCGCCATCTTGAACGCGATGTCACCGGCGCTGGTCTTCAGCGACATCGTGTACGAGGCCTTCTGGTCGATCGCCATCTTCGGCTCCGGCGCGGAGTCCTTGCTCGCCGAGGGCGTCGGGGTCTCGGACGGCGCGGCGGCGTCCGACTTCTTCTTGTCGTCGTCGGAGGAGAAGGCTCCCGTGGCGAAGGCCGCCCCGCCCGCCGCGACGACCACCGCGAGGGCGGCCGCGATGACGGTGTTGCGGCGCTTGGACTTGCGACGGGCCTGTTCGCGGCGCTGCTGCTGACGCTCGAACTTCTCCCGGGCGAGCTGGCGCCGGCGCTGATCGCTGCTGACCACCGGTGGTCTCCTTGTGCGGTGTAGTGGGGTACGGACGCGTGTACGCGCGGACTGTGCCCGTACCGTATATGGGTTCGCTGTGACAGGAGCAGCGCCGGTAGGCTCTGAACAGCCGCAATCACCCGTCGTACGAGAAATTGAGGACGATCGTGCTCATTGCCGGGTTCCCCGCCGGGGCCTGGGGCACCAACTGCTATCTGGTCGCCCCCGCCGCAGGCGAGGAGTGCGTGATCATCGACCCGGGCCACCAGGCCGCCCAGGGAGTCGAGGACGCGCTCAGGAAGCATCGGCTCAAGCCCGTCGCCGTCGTCCTCACCCACGGCCACATCGACCACTGCGCCTCCGTCGTCCCGGTGTGCGGGGCCCACGACGTGCCCGCCTGGATCCACCCCTCGGACCGGTACATGATGAGCGACCCGGAGAAGGCGCTCGGCCGCTCCTTCGGCGCGCAGATCATGGGCGAGCTGACCATCGGCGAACCGGACGACGTCAAGGAGCTGACGGACGGCGCGGCGCTGAAGCTGGCCGGCATGGAGCTCACCGTGTCGCACGCGCCCGGCCATACCAAGGGGTCGGTGACGTTCGGGCTGCCCGAGGCGGAGGACATCCCTCCGATCCTGTTCTCGGGCGACCTGCTCTTCGCCGGCTCCGTCGGACGCACCGACCTGCCCGGCGGCAGCCACGCCGAGCTCCTTGAGTCGCTGGGCCGTGTGTGCCTGCCGCTCGACGACTCGACCGTGGTGCTGTCCGGCCACGGCTCCCAGACCACCATCGGCCAGGAGCGCGCCACCAACCCGTATCTGCGGCAGGTGGCCGCCGGCCCGGGAGACGGCATCGCCTCTCCCCGACGAGGAATGTGACGAGAAGCTTCCCCATGAGTACCTTCCAGGCCCCCAAGGGCACGTACGACCTGCTGCCCCCGGCCAGCGCCACCTACCTGGCCGTCCGCGAGGCGATCGCGGCGCCCCTGCGCAACTCCGGCTACGGGTACGTCGAGACCCCGGGCTTCGAGAACGTCGAGCTCTTCGCGCGCGGTGTCGGCGAGTCCACCGACATCGTGACCAAGGAGATGTACGCCTTCGAGACCAAGGGCGGCGACAGGCTGGCGCTGCGCCCCGAGGGCACCGCTTCCGTGCTGCGCGCGGCCCTGGAGGGCAATCTGCACAAGGCCGGCAACCTGCCCGTCAAGCTCTGGTACTCGGGCTCGTACTACCGCTACGAGCGCCCCCAGAAGGGCCGCTACAGGCACTTCTCGCAGGTCGGCGCCGAGGCGATCGGCGCGGAGGACCCGGCGCTCGACGCCGAGTTGATCATCCTGGCGAACGACGCGTACCGCTCGCTGGGGCTGCGGAACTTCCGCATCCTGCTGAACTCGCTGGGCGACCAGGAGTGCCGGCCGGTCTACCGGGCCGCGCTCCAGGACTTCCTGCGCGGCCTCGACCTCGACGAGGACACCCTGCGCCGGGCCGAGATCAACCCGTTGCGGGTGCTCGACGACAAGCGCGACGCGGTGCAGGCGCAGCTGGTGGGGGCGCCGCTGCTGCGCGACTACCTGTGCGACGCGTGCAAGGCGTACCACGAGGAGGTGCGCGAGCTCCTGAACGCCGAGGGCGTCGCCTACGAGGACGACCCCAAGCTGGTGCGCGGCCTCGACTACTACACCCGCACGACCTTCGAGTTCGTCCACGACGGTCTGGGCTCGCAGTCCGCGGTCGGCGGCGGCGGCCGCTACGACGGCCTCTCCGAGATGATCGGCGGCCCCGCGCTGCCGTCGGTGGGCTGGGCGCTGGGCGTCGACCGTACGGTCCTGGCGCTGGAGGCCGAGGGCGTCACCCTCGACATCCCCTCCGCGACCAGCGTGTTCGCGGTGCCGCTCGGCGAGGAGGCGCGCCGGGTGCTGTTCCGCGTGGTCACCGAGCTGCGCCGGACCGGGGTCGCGACGGACTTCAGCTACGGCGGCAAGGGCCTCAAGGGCGCCATGAAGAACGCCAACCGCTCCGGCGCCCGCCTCACCATCGTCGCGGGCGAGCGGGATCTGGCCGAGGGCCTGGTCCAGCTCAAGGACATGGAGTCCGGCGACCAGGTGGCGGTCCCCGTCGCGGAGGTCGTCGAGGCCGTGCGCGCGCGCCTGGTCTGACGGCCGGGTCAACTCCGTACGTACGGCGTCGTCCTGATGGATGACGCCGATGCCGAAGTGCCAAGTCCGGTCGTCGCGGGCCGGACTTGGCGTGGCGGAAGTCGCCCTCCTTATCCCCATCGAACGGTGGCCGGGCCATGGATTGCGGCACAATGGCCCCCTGCCCAGCAGCCACGGAATGACGGAACGGCGATATGACCACAACAGTTGACGACGTCTCCTCCGGCCAGGAGCAGGTGAGCACCAAGGGCACCTTCGGCGGCAGCCGCGCGTTCGCGTGGCTCCTGGTGATCACGGGGGCCGCCGGACTGCTCGCGGCCTGGGTCATCACCATCGACAAGTTCAAGCTGCTCGAAGACCCGAACTTCACGCCGGGCTGCAGCCTCAACCCGGTGGTCTCCTGCGGCAACATCATGAAGAGCGACCAGGCCTCGGCGTTCGGCTTCCCGAACCCGATGCTGGGTCTGGTGGCGTACGGGATCGTGATCGCGGTCGGCATGAGCCTGCTGGCGGGCGCGCGCTTTCGCCGCTGGTACTGGCTGACCCTCAACGCGGGCACGCTCTTCGGCGTCGGGTTCTGCACCTGGCTGCAGTTCCAGTCGCTGTACCGGATCAACGCGCTCTGCCTGTGGTGCAGCCTGGCGTGGGTCGCCACGATCTTCATGTTCTGGTACGTGACCTCGCACAACATCCGGCGCGGCCTGCTGCCGGCGCCGGGCTGGCTGAAGTCGTTCCTGTCGGAGTTCACCTGGGTCCTGCCCGTGGTGCACGTCGGGATCATCGGGATGCTGATCCTGACGCGCTGGTGGGACTTCTGGACGAGCTGAGCAGCCGGCGCGCGCCGGGCACCGGGCCGGGGGCGTTGTCAGTGGGGTGACATAGGGTTCTCGATGTGGAGCCCGACCTGTTCACCGCAGCCGCAGAGGACCGCCAGGAGAAAGACCCGGCGGGCAGCCCTCTGGCCGTCCGGATGCGCCCTCGCACCCTCGACGAAGTGGTCGGGCAGCAGCACCTGCTCAAGCCCGGCTCGCCGTTGCGGCGCCTGGTGGGGGAGGGGAGCGGCGGCCCCGCCGGGCCCTCCTCCGTGATCCTGTGGGGCCCGCCGGGCACCGGCAAGACGACCCTGGCGTACGTGGTGTCGAAAGCGACCAACAAGCGCTTCGTCGAGCTCTCCGCGATCACCGCGGGCGTCAAGGAAGTGCGGGCCGTGATCGAGGGGGCCCGCCGGGCCATCGGCGGCTTCGGCAAGGAGACCGTCCTCTTCCTCGACGAGATCCACCGCTTCTCCAAGGCCCAGCAGGACTCATTGCTCCCGGCGGTGGAGAACCGCTGGGTGACGCTGATCGCGGCGACGACGGAGAACCCGTACTTCTCGGTGATCTCCCCGCTGCTCTCCCGCTCCCTGCTGCTGACCCTGGAGCCGCTCACCGACGACGACCTGCGCGCCCTGCTGCGCCGGGCGGTCGGGGAGGAGCGCGGGCTCGGCGGGGCGGTGACGCTGGCCGAGGACGCCGAGGCGCATCTCCTGCGGATCGCGGGCGGCGACGCCCGCCGCGCGCTGACCGCCCTGGAGGCGGCGGCGGGCTCGGCCCTGGCCAAGGACGAGCCCGAGGTCACGCTCCAGACGGTCGAGGAGACGGTCGACCGGGCGGCGGTGAAGTACGACAAGGACGGCGACCAGCACTACGACGTGGCGAGCGCCCTGATCAAGTCCATCCGCGGCTCGGACGTGGACGCGGCGCTGCACTATCTGGCCCGGATGATCGAGGCGGGTGAGGACCCGCGGTTCATCGCGCGCCGCCTGATGATCTCGGCGAGTGAGGACATCGGCCTCGCGGACCCGACGGCGCTGCCTATGGCCGTCGCCGCCGCTCAGGCCGTCGCCATGATCGGCTTCCCCGAGGCGGCCCTCACGCTCAGCCACGCCACCATCGCCCTGGCGCTCGCCCCGAAGTCGAACGCGGCGACGAACGCGATCTTCGCCGCGATGGAGGATGTTCGGAAGGGCCTGGCCGGTCCCGTCCCGCCGCACCTGCGCGACGGCCACTACAAAGGCGCGGCCAAGCTCGGCCACGCCCAGGGGTATGTGTACCCGCACGACGTACCCGGCGCGATCGCGGCCCAGCAGTACGCACCGGACGCGGTGGCCGACAAGCGCTACTACGAGCCGACGCGCTACGGGGCGGAGGCGCGGTACGCGGACGTGGTGGAGAAGGTCCGCGAGAGGCTGGGCCGGGGGGAGTAGCGGCCCAGGCCTCCAGGCCCAGGCTCCAGGCCCAAGCCCAGGCTCCAAGCCCCAAGCCCAAGCCCAGGCTCCAAGCCCAAGCCCAGGCCCCCAGGCCCAAGCCCAAGCCCAGGCTCCAGGCCCAGGCTCCAGGCCCAGGCTTCAGGCCCAGGCTCCAGGCCCAAGCCCAGGCCCCCAGGCCCAGGCTCAGGCTCCAAGCCCAAGCCCAGGCCCCCAGGCCCAGGCCCAGGCCCAAGCCCAAGCCCAGGCTCCAGGCCCAGGCTTCAGGCCCAGGCTCCAAGCCCAAGCCCCAGGCCCAGGCCCAAGCCCAAGCTCCAAGCCCAGGCTTCCAGGCCCAGGCTCCAAGCCCAAGCCAGGCCCCCAGGCCCAGGCCCAGGCCCAAGCCCAGGCTTCAGGCTCAGGCTCCAAGCCCAGGCCCCCAGGCCCAGGCCTCAGGCGTCCTGCCCCGGTGGGCCGCCCTCCCGCACTCGACTCCCGTCCCCACGGACCCGCCGCTCAGTCCGTCGCCGCCTCGAAAAGCCGCCGCATGGCCCGGCGCAGCTGGGCGAGGTCCGCCACCGGCTCCGGGAACTCGAAGCGCGCGTCGAAGCAGGACCCGCCGGTGTCCTGGAAGCGGACCCGCAGACCGAACCGGTCGAGCGCCAGCGGCGTGACCGATTTAATCCCCCGGTCCCGCTCGCGTCCCTCGCGTCCCTCGCGTCCCTCCCGGCCCACCAGCCCGCGCAGCGACCGCATCTGCTCCCCGTGGTGGGCGTGCAGATGCTGGAGCAGCTCCGTCTCGTCCCGGGTCAGCGGATCGGGCAGGGCGGCCGCGAACTCCTCGGGCTCCACCGCGCTCGCGCCCCACAGGTCGTCCACGTACGCCTCGTTCACCTCCAGGCGCAGCGTCATGCTGCCGGGCGGGGCCAGGCCGGGGACGCGGGTGAGCCAGCCGGTGATCCAGGCGCGGCCCCGGATACGGTGGGGGACGGAGACCGGCGCCACATCGGTGATCTCCAGGACGGCCGACAGCTCGTCGTCCTGGGCGTGCGTGGCGGCCCGTACGGCGGGGGAGTCGGCGGGGAAGAGCAGGAACAGGTCGCCCTCGGGCCCCACGTTCCGCAGCCGGGGCTCCAGCTGCTCCGGGCGGGCGCCGTCAAGGCCGGTGATGAGCAGCGCCGACGAGCAGGTACTATGTACGAGAGTTCGTGTGCGCTCGGCTGCTGACGGCATCCGTGCGATTTCAAGTCCGCTGGGACGCGGCTGACCACGATCTGATCGGACCTCCGTCACGTGACCGGCGCCATGATGCGCGCCGGTACCGGCCCCGTCTTGCGGGCTGGTGGAGTCGACCCCCTGCGCGGGGTCGACCTTCTTCGTGCTGTCCGTGATGTGACTGGTGTTCCCCGGACGAGACATACGATCTCCTTGAGTAAGGTGAGCCTAACCTAACCCAACCATGGAGGTTTGGAGAACGTGCCTAACCAGTCGCGTCCCAAGGTCAAGAAGTCTCGTGCGCTCGGCATCGCGCTGACGCCGAAGGCCGTCAAGTACTTCGAGGCCCGTCCGTACCCGCCGGGCGAGCACGGCCGTGGCCGCAAGCAGAACTCGGACTACAAGGTCCGTCTGCTTGAGAAGCAGCGTCTGCGCGCGCAGTACGACATTTCTGAGCGTCAGATGGCGCGTGCCTACGACCGCGCCAAGAAGGCCGAGGGCAAGACGGGCGAGGCGCTGGTCGTCGAGCTTGAGCGCCGCCTCGACGCCCTGGTCCTGCGTTCGGGCATCGCCCGCACCATCTACCAGGCCCGCCAGATGGTCGTCCACGGCCACATCGAGGTCAACGGTGGCAAGGTCGACAAGCCGTCGTTCCGTGTCCGTCCGGACGACGTCATCACCGTCCGCGAGCGCAGCCGCGAGAAGCACCCCTTCCAGGTTGCCCGCGAGGGTGGCTACGCCGGCGAGGGCGAGACCCCGCGCTACCTCCAGGTGAACCTGAAGGCCCTGGCCTTCCGCATGGACCGCGACCCGAACCGCAAGGAAATCCCGGTCATCTGCGACGAGCAGCTCGTCGTCGAGTACTACGCCCGCTGATCCAGGCGCGGTATTCAGCGCTCCGCGCTCCGGCCCGCCGTCCCCTCGCTCCGCACGGAGCGGGAGGCGGCGGGCCCTCGCGTTTCCGGAGCCGGTGCGTCGCGGGCCGGGGGCGCCTCATGGGCCGAATCGTCGGTACCCGCCGGCGCCCGGGCCACCGCCGCGTCCAGGCCGAGCCCGCGGCCCCGGGTCCGGAACGTCTCGTACGCCGGGTCGCCCAGCCGCCCCCGGGCCCGCTGCTCGCACAGCACGCGCGCCGCGTCGAAGCACGCGGAGCCGGGCCGACGCAGATGTATTCGACGGCCTCCAGGTCGAACCGCCCGGCGAACACCGAGAGCCGCGCCCACAGCAGCCGCTGGGCCGGGGCGCACAGCTCGTGGCTCCAGCCGATCGTGGTGCGCAGGGTCTGGTGGCGCGCGAGCACCCCGCGCCCGCCGCCCGTCAGCAGCCGGAACCGGTCGTCAAGGCGGGGCAGCACCTGCTCCACCGAGAGCGCGCCGAGCCGCCCGGCCGCCAGCTCAAGCGCGAGCGGGATCCCGTCGAGCCTTCGGCACAGCTCCAAAGTGGCCGCCGCACGCTCGTCGGTGAGCGCGAAGCCGCCGCGCCCGGCGGCGGCCCGGTCGGCGAAGAGCGTCACCGCGTCCTCGTCGTCCATCGGCGCGAGCGCCGGCAGCCGCTCGCCGCCAGGCGCAGCGGCAGCCGCCCGTCGGCGAGCACCCGCAGCCCGGGGGAGCGCCGCAGCGGTTCGCACACCAGCTCCGCGCAGGCGTCCACGAGTTGTTCGAAGCCGTCCAGGACCACCAGCGGCAGGCTGCGGTCGGCGAGGTGGTCCAGGAGTATGCGGCGGGGCGGGCGGCTGGTGTGGCCGGTGAGCCCGAGCGCCTCCTTCACCGCGTGGCCGAGCAGCCCCGGGTCGGTGACCGTGGAGAGGTCGGCCGGCCGGACGCCGTCGCGGTGGCGTTCCCGCACCGCCGCGGCGGACGCGGCGCGCAGGGCGAGCCCGCTCTTCCCGACGCCGCCGACCCCGACCACAGTGGTCAGCCGCGATTGGGCCAGCAGCCCGTGCAGCGCGGCCAGTTCACGTTCTCGTCCCACGAAGCGATTCGGCTCTGCGGGCAGATGGGAGCGCATGGGGCACGCAGAGTACTCAAGTGTCAACACCGCGTACAAGCGGCTTGGGGACTCCGCTCGCGCGGGCCCCTAATGCGGTAGGGGGCAAGACCCTCGGCGCGATAGGGTCGGGAGACAACTTTTCTTGTCCGACGGTCGATGCGCAGGGAGCGGTGCGAAGTGTCCGGTGGAGAGGTGGCCGGGATCCTGGTGGCCGTCTTCTGGGCGATCCTGGTGTCCTTCCTCGCCGTAGTCCTCGTGAGGCTGGCCCAGACGCTGAAGGCGACGACCAAGCTGGTGGCGGACGTGACCGAACAGGCCGTCCCGCTCCTCGCGGACGCCTCGACGGCGGTGCGCTCGGCGCAGACCCAGCTGGACCGGGTCGACGCGATCGCCTCGGACGTCCAGGAGGTCACCTCCAACGCCTCGGCGCTCTCCACCACGGTCGCCTCGACCTTCGGCGGCCCGCTGGTGAAGGTCGCGGCCTTCGGGTACGGGGTGCGCCGGGCCATCGGACGGAAAACCGGGCCCGCCGAGCCGCCTCGTACGGTGATCGTCGGGCGGACTCTGCCGTCCGCGCGGCGGAGCAAGCGAAAGGGCTGACGCTGCGATGTTCCGCCGTACGTTCTGGTTCACCGCGGGCGCCGCAGCCGGTGTGTGGGCCACCACCAAGGTCAACCGGAAGCTGAAGCAGCTCACCCCGGAGTCGCTGGCCGCGCGCACCGCCGACAAGGCGATCGAGGCGGGCCACCGGCTCAAGGACTTCGCGCTCGACGTGAAGGCCGGAATGGTCGAGCGCGAGTCCGAACTCAACGACGCGCTGGGGCTCAACGCCTCCAATGTGCGGGAGCTCCCGGCGCAGCGCCGCCTCGCGGCCATCGACCAACCCCACCAGCAGAACCCGAAGATCTCGCACAAGAAGATCTCGTACAACCGGAATGAGGACCACTGATGGAGTCGGCTGAAATCCGCCGCCGCTGGCTGAGCTTCTTCGAGGAGCGCGGTCACACCGTCGTCCCTTCGGCGTCGCTCATCGCGGACGACCCGACTCTGCTCCTGGTCAACGCGGGCATGGTGCCGTTCAAGCCGTACTTCCTCGGTGAGACCAAGCCGCCCGCCCCGCGCGCCACCAGCGTGCAGAAGTGCGTGCGTACGCCGGACATCGAAGAGGTCGGCAAGACCACCCGGCACGGCACGTTCTTCCAGATGTGCGGCAACTTCTCGTTCGGCGACTACTTCAAGGAAGGCGCCATCAAGTACGCCTGGGAGCTGCTGACCGGCTCCGTGGCGGACGGCGGCTTCGGCCTGGAGCCGGAGAAGCTCTGGATCACGGTCTACCTCGACGACGACGAGGCCGAGCAGATCTGGCGCGAGAAGATCGGCGTCCCGGCCGAGCGCATCCAGCGCCTGGGCAAGAAGGACAACTTCTGGTCCATGGGCGTCCCCGGACCCTGCGGCCCCTGCTCCGAGATCAACTACGACCGCGGCCCCGAGTTCGGCGTCGAGGGCGGCCCGGCCGTCAACGACGAGCGGTACGTGGAGATCTGGAACCTCGTCTTCATGCAGTACGAGCGGGGCGCCGGCGAGGGCAAGGAGGACTTCCCGATCCTCGGCGACCTGCCGTCGAAGAACATCGACACCGGTCTGGGTCTCGAACGTCTCGCCATGATCCTGCAGGGCGTACAGAACATGTACGAGACCGACACCCTGCGCGTCGTCATGGACCAGGCCACCGAGCTGACCGGTGTGCGCTACGGCGACAAGCACGACACCGACGTCTCCATGCGTGTGGTGGCCGACCACATCCGTACGTCCGTGATGCTCATCGGCGACGGCGTGACCCCCGGCAACGAGGGCCGCGGCTATGTGCTGCGCCGCATCATGCGCCGCGCCATCCGCAACATGCGTCTGATGGGCGCCACCGGCCCGGTCGTCCAGGACCTCATCGACGTCGTGATCGACACGATGGGCCTGCAGTACCCGGAGCTGATCACCGACCGCAAGCGCATCGAGACGGTGGCGCTCGCCGAAGAGGCCGCCTTCCTGAAGGCCCTCAAGGGCGGCACCAACATCCTGGACACCGCCGTCACCGACACCAAGGCCGCCGGCGGCACGGTCCTCGCCGGCGAGAAGGCCTTCCTGCTCCACGACACCTGGGGCTTCCCGATCGACCTCACCCTGGAGATGGCCGCCGAGCAGGGCCTCTCCGTGGACGAGGACGGCTTCCGCCGTCTGATGAAGGAGCAGCGGGAGCGGGCCAAGGCCGACGCCCGGGCCAAGAAGACCGGCCACGCCGACCTGTCCGCCTACCGCGAGGTCGCCGACAACTCCGGCGAGACCGACTTCACCGGCTACGCGCTCACCGAGAACGAGTCGACGGTCGTCGGCCTCCTCGTCGACGGCGTGCCCTCGCCCGCCGCCTCCGAGGGCGACGAGGTCGAGGTCGTCCTCGACCGCACCCCGTTCTACGCCGAGGGCGGCGGCCAGCTCGCCGACCAGGGCCGCATCAAGCTCGACACCGGCGCGGTCATCGAGATCCGCGACGTGCAGAAGCCGGTCCCCGGCGTGCACGTCCACAAGGGCGTCGTCCAGGTCGGCGAGGTCACCGTCGGCGCCTCGGCCTACGCCGTCATCGACATCAAGCGCCGCCGTGCCATCGCCCGCGCCCACAGCGCCACGCACCTGACCCACCAGGCCCTGCGCGACGCGCTCGGCCCGACGGCCGCCCAGGCCGGTTCGGAGAACTCGCCGGGCCGCTTCCGCTTCGACTTCGGCTCGCCCGCCGCCGTTCCCGGCACGGTCCTCACCGACGTCGAGCAGAAGATCAACGAGGTCCTCTCGCGCGAACTGGACGTCCAGGCCGAGGTCATGTCGATCGACGAGGCCAAGAAGCAGGGCGCCATCGCCGAGTTCGGCGAGAAGTACGGCGAGCGCGTCCGCGTGGTCACCATCGGGGACTTCTCCAAGGAGCTGTGCGGCGGTACGCACGTCCACAACACCGCCCAGCTGGGCCTGGTGAAGCTGCTCGGCGAGTCGTCCATCGGCTCCGGCGTGCGCCGCATCGAGGCTCTGGTCGGCGTGGACGCGTACCACTTCCTCGCCCGTGAGCACACGGTCGTCGCCCAGCTCCAGGAGCTGGTCAAGGGCCGCCCCGAGGAGCTGCCGGAGAAGATCTCCACCATGCTCGGCAAGCTGAAGGACGCCGAGAAGGAGATCGAGAAGTTCCGCGCGGAGAAGGTGCTCCAGGCCGCCGCCGGGCTCGCCCAGGGCGCCAAGGACGTCCAGGGTGTGGCCCTGGTCACCGGCCAGGTGCCGGACGGCACCTCCGCCGACGACCTGCGCAGGCTCGTCCTCGACGTGCGCGGCCGCATCTCGTCGGACCGCCCGGTCGTGGTGGCCCTCTTCACCACGGCCAACGGCCGTCCGGTGACGGTCATCGCCACCAACGAAGCCGCCCGCGAGCGCGGTCTGAAGGCCGGTGAGCTGGTCCGTACCGCCGCGAAGACCCTCGGCGGCGGCGGTGGCGGCAAGCCGGACGTCGCCCAGGGCGGCGGCCAGAACCCGGACGCGATCGGCGACGCCATCGACGCCGTCGAGCGCCAGGTCGGCGAGACCGTCTGATGCGGCGCGGACGACGCCTCGCGATCGACGTCGGGGACGCCCGGATCGGGGTCGCCTCGTGCGACCCCGACGGGGTCCTCGCCACGCCGGTGGAGACCGTGCCGGGACGTGACGTCCCGGCCGCCCACCGGCGGTTGCGCCAGATCGTCGAGGAGTACGAGCCCATCGAGGTCGTCGTGGGACTGCCTCGCTCCCTCAGCGGGGGCGAGGGCCCGGCGGCCGTCAAGGTCCGCAAGTTCGCCCAGGAAATGGCGAAGGGCATCGCCCCCGTCCCGGTCCGTCTGGTCGACGAGCGGATGACCACGGTCACCGCCACCCACGGACTGCGCGCTTCCGGTGTGAAGGCGAAGAAGGGCAGGTCGGTCATCGATCAGGCTGCCGCAGTGGTCATTCTGCAGACCGCGCTTGAGGCCGAACGGGTGTCGGGACGCCCGCCCGGCGAGGGCGTCGAAGTGGTTATCTGATCGCGATACGGTAACGTTCCGCGCGATGCGGCGACATTCGAACAGCGGCCGCACAGCAAAAGAGGCGGACCGTCCGGATGCCTCGCGGCTCTAGGGGACCGATGACTGAGTATGGCCGGGGCGCAGGCCCCGAACCGTGGCATCCCGAGGATCCCCTCTACGGGGACCAGGGGTGGGGGGCGCAGCAGGCTGCGCCCGGTCAGGCTCCGTACGGCGACCAGCGGGCCCAGCAGCAGAATCAGCAGTACCAGCAAAACCAGCAGCATCCTCAGCACCAGCAGCAGTACGTGCAGCAGCCGCAGGACCCGTACGGTCAGCAGCCGCACTACGGTGAGCAGCCCCAGCAGGGCTACCCGCAGGAGCAGTACGTACAGCAGGGCCAGTACAACGCGGGTTGGGACACCGGCCAGCAGGCCGCCATGCCCTACGCGGGCCAGCAGCCCGAGGGTTACCAGGACTACGGCACCGAGACCCCGGACTACTACGGCACGCCCGAGGCGTATCCGCCGCCGCAGCCCCCCGGGCAGCGGCGCGCGGTGCCCGAGCAGGCGCCGGAGTGGAACCCCGAGGCGGACCAGGAGCCGGAGGAGGAGACCCACCCCTTCTTCAGCGACGGCGGCAGCGGCGACGAGCCGGAGTCCGACGAGGACGAGCCGCGCGGCTCCCGGCGCGGCGGCGGTGGCCGCGACCGCCGGGGCAAGAGCAAGAAGAAGAAGGGCAAGAGCGGGCGCGCCTGCCTGGTGCTCGTCGTGGTCTTCTCGCTCGGCGTGGGCGGCGCCGGCTATTTCGGCTACCAGTTCTGGCAGAAGAAATTCGGCGCGGCCCCCGACTACGTCGGAGCCGGCTCCACCCCGGTCCAGGTGGAAATCCCGCAGGGCGCCGGCGGTTACGAGATCGGCAGCATTCTGGCGAAGGCCGGAGTGATCAAGAGCCAGGGCGCGTTCGTCTCCGCGCAGAACGACAACCCCAAGGGCAAGACCCTCCAGGCGGGCGTCTACACGCTCAACAAGGGAATGTCGGCGGCGAACGCGGTCGCGGCCATGCTCAACCCGGCCAGCCGCAGCAACTTCATCATTCCCGAGGGCAAGCGGAACGCCTGGGTCTACGAGCAGATCGACAAGCGCCTCGAACTCAAGCCGGGCACGACCAAGGACGTCGCGAAGGCCCAGGCGAAGAACCTCGGTCTGCCCGACTGGGCGAACGACAACAAGGAGATCGCGGACCCGCTGGAAGGGTTCCTCTACCCCGCCAGCTACCCGGTCGCCAAGGGCACCAAGCCCGAGGACGTGCTGCGCAAGATGGTCTCCCGCGCCAACCAGGAGTACGGCAAGATCGACCTGAAGGGTATGACCTCCAAGCTCGGCCTGAAGTCGCCCCTCCAGCTCATCACGGTCGCGAGCCTCGTCCAGGCGGAAGGCAAGTACAAGCACGACTTCGACAAGGTCGCGCGGGTCGTCTACAACCGTCTGAAGCCCAACAACACCGAGACCTACGGCCTGCTCGACTTCGACTCGACGGTGAACTACGCGAAGAGCCAGTCGACCCTCGACATCGGCTCGGTCAGGAAGCTGCGGGAGTTCAAGCACCCGTACAACACGTACTACATCCACGGTCTGCCGCCCGGTCCGATCGGCAACCCCGGTGACTCCGCGCTGCACTCGGCGCTCAACCCGACGCCGGGCCCGTGGTTCTACTTCGTCTCCGTCACCGCGGACGAGACCCTGTTCGCGGTCACCAACGAAGAGCACGAGCAGAACCGCAAGAGGTACGAGAAGGAGAAATCCGGCCAGTGAGCTCCGTGAGTCAGGAGAGCGGTGCGCGACGGGCGGCCGTACTGGGATCGCCCATCGCGCACTCGCTCTCCCCGGTGCTGCACCGCGCCGCCTACCGGAAACTCGGCCTCAGCCACTGGTCGTACGACCGGTTCGAAGTGGACGAGGACGCGCTGCCCGGCTTCATCGGCGGGCTCGACCGGTCGTGGGCGGGGCTCTCGCTCACGATGCCGCTGAAGCGGGCGATCATCCCGCTGCTCGACGGCATCAGCGACACCGCCTCCTCCGTGGAGGCGGTCAACACGGTCGTCCTCACCGCCGACGGGCGCCGCTACGGCGACAACACCGACATCCCCGGCATGATCGCCGCCCTGCGTGAGCGCGGCGTCGAGCGCGTGCCGTCCGCCGCCGTGCTCGGCGCGGGCGCCACCGCGTCCTCCGCGCTGGCCGCCCTCGCCCGCATCTGCACGGGGGAGGTCACCGCGTACGTGCGCAGCGCCGAGCGGGCCGAGGAGATGCGGGGCTGGGGCGAGCGGCTCGGGGTGGCCGTGCGCACCGCCGACTGGGCGGACGCGGCTCAGGCCTTCGAGGCGCCGCTGGTCGTCGCCACCACCCCGGCGGGCACCACCGACGCGCTCGCGGCGGCCGTCCCCGAGCGGCCCGGCACCCTCTTCGACGTCCTGTACGACCCCTGGCCGACCCCGCTGGCCGCCGCCTGGGTGAATCGCGGCGGCGCGGTCGTCGGCGGCCTCGACCTCCTGGTGCACCAGGCGGTGCTCCAGGTCGAGCAGATGACCGGGGCGAAGACGGCCCCGCTCGCCGTGATGCGGAAGGCCGGCGAAGAGGCGCTCGCCGCCCGCTGACCGTCCGCTCGGCGGATTCGGCGTCCGACTGCTGGACCTGGGGCCCGGTCGCCTCCGCGGACATGGGAGGATCACTGTGGCGGGCCAGGGCCGCGCACCCGGCCGCGCCGTAGAAGTCCAGGACGCGCGAGCAACGAGGAGCACCGTTGAGCAGGTTGCGCTGGCTGACCGCGGGGGAGTCCCACGGACCCGCACTGGTGGCGACGCTGGAGGGCCTTCCCGCCGGCGTGCCGATCACCACGGAGATGGTGGGGGACCACCTGGCCCGGCGGCGTCTCGGTTATGGACGCGGCGCCCGCATGAAGTTCGAGCGCGACGAGGTGACCTTCCTCGGCGGCGTCCGGCACGGCCTGTCGATGGGTTCCCCCATCGCGATCATGGTCGGCAACACCGAGTGGCCCAAGTGGGAGCAGGTGATGTCGGCCGACCCCGTGGACCCCGCGATCCTCGCCGACCTGGCCCGCAACGCGCCGCTGACGCGCCCGCGCCCCGGGCACGCCGACCTCGCGGGCATGCAGAAGTACGGCTTCGACGAGGCCCGGCCGATCCTGGAGCGCGCCAGCGCCCGTGAGACGGCCGCCCGGGTGGCCCTCGGCGCGGTGGCCCGTTCGTACCTGAAGGAGACGGCGGGCATCGAGGTCGTCTCCCACGTGGTCGAGCTGGCCTCGGCCAAGGCGCCGTACGGCGTGTACCCGACCCCGGCCGACGTCGAGAGGCTCGACGCCGACCCGGTGCGCTGCCTGGACGTGGACGCGTCGAAGGCGATGGTCGCGGAGATCGACCAGGCCCACAAGGACGGCGACACGCTCGGTGGCGTGGTCGAGGTCCTCGCCTACGGTGTGCCGGTCGGCCTGGGCTCGCACGTCCACTGGGACCGGCGCCTGGACGCCCGCCTCGCCGCTGCCCTGATGGGCATCCAGGCGATCAAGGGCGTCGAGGTCGGCGACGGCTTCGACCTGGCCCGGGTCCCCGGCTCGAAGGCGCACGACGAGATCGTCAGGACCGAGGAGGGCGTCAAGCGCACCTCCGGTCGCGCGGGCGGCACCGAGGGTGGTCTGACCACCGGTGAGCTGCTGCGCGTACGGGCGGCGATGAAGCCCATCGCGACCGTGCCGCGCGCGCTGGCGACCATCGACGTGGTCACCGGCGAGGCGACCAAGGCCCACCACCAGCGCTCCGACGTGTGTGCCGTGCCCGCCGCCGGGATCGTGGCCGAGGCCATGGTCGCGCTGGTCCTCGCGGACGCGGTCGCGGAGAAGTTCGGCGGCGACTCGGTCCCCGAGACCCGCCGCAACGTCCAGTCCTACCTCGACAACCTGCAGATCCGGTGACCACCGGTCCGCTGGTCGTCCTGATCGGCCCGATGGGCTCCGGAAAGTCCACCGTGGGCGCGCTGCTAGCCGAGCGGCTCGGCGCGCCCTACCGGGACACCGACGCCGACATCGTGGCCGCCCAGGGCCGGGAGATCGCCGACATCTTCGTCGACGAGGGAGAGCCGCACTTCCGCGAGCTGGAGCGGGAGGCGGTGCGCGCCGCGGTCGCCGAGCACACCGGTGTGCTCTCGCTCGGCGGCGGCGCCATCCTGGACGCGTCCACGCGCGCGTCGCTGTCCGGCCTGCCGGTCGTCTATCTGTCCATGGACGTCGAGGAGGCGGTGAAGCGGGTCGGCCTCAACACCGCCCGCCCGCTCCTCGCCGTCAACCCGCGCCGCCAGTGGCGCGAACTGATGGAAGCCCGGCGCCATCTGTACACCGAAGTCGCCCGGGTCGTCGTCGAGACCGACGGCCGTACCCCCGAAGAGGTCGCCCAGGCGGTCCTCGACGCACTGGAGCTGAAATCCGCATGAGCGAGCAGGCACCCACCCGGATCCAGGTCGGCGGCACCGCCGGAACGGACCCGTACGAAGTGCTCGTCGGCCGCAACCTCCTCGCCGAACTGCCCGGCCTGATCGGCACCAGGGCCCGCAAGGTCGCCGTCGTCCACCCGGAGGCGCTGGCCGGCACCGGCGACGCCATCCGCGAGGACCTGGCTGCCCAGGGCTACGAGGTCATCGCCATCCAGGTGCCCAACGCCGAGGAGGCGAAGACCTACGAGGTCGCCGCGTACTGCTGGAAGGCGCTCGGCCAGTCCGGCTTCACCCGTACCGATGTCGTCGTCGGCGTCGGCGGCGGCGCCACCACCGACCTCGCGGGCTTCGTCGCGGCGACCTGGCTGCGCGGGGTGCGGTGGATCTCGGTCCCGACCACCGTGCTCGGCATGGTCGACGCGGCCGTCGGCGGCAAGACCGGCATCAACACCGCCGAGGGCAAGAACCTGGTGGGCGCGTTCCACCCGCCCGTGGGCGTCCTGTGCGACCTCGCGGCGCTGGACTCGCTGCCGGTCCACGACTTCGTCTCCGGCATGGCCGAGGTCATCAAGGCCGGCTTCATCTCCGACCCGGTGATCCTCGATCTGATCGAGGCCGACCCGGCGGGCGCCCGCACCCCCGAGGGCCCGCACACGGCCGAGCTGATCGAGCGCGCGATCCGGGTGAAGGCGGAGGTCGTCTCCAGCGACCTCAAGGAGTCGGGCCTGCGCGAGATCCTGAACTACGGGCACACCCTCGCGCACGCCATCGAGAAGAACGAGCGCTACAAGTGGCGCCACGGCGCCGCCGTCTCCGTCGGCATGGTCTTCGCGGCCGAGCTGGGCCGCCTCGCCGGGCGCCTCGACGACGCCACGGCCGACCGGCACCGCTCCATCCTGGAGTCGGTGGGCCTGCCGCTCACCTACCGTGCCGACCAGTGGCCCAAGCTGGTCGAGAACATGAAGCTGGACAAGAAGTCGCGGGGCAGCCTGCTGCGCTTCATCGTCCTGGACGGGCTCGCCAAGCCGACGGTCCTGGAGGGCCCGGACCCGGCGGTGCTGCTCGCGGCGTACGGCGAGGTGTCCTCGTGAGCCGTCGCGTCCTGGTGCTCAACGGCCCCAACCTGGGCCGCCTCGGATCGCGGGAGCCGGACGTGTACGGGGCGACGACGTACGCCGGTCTCGTCGAGGTCTGCCAGAGCCTCGGCAAGGAGCTCGGCTTCGACGTGGAGGTCCGCGAGACCAACGACGAGGGCGACATGATCCGCTGGCTGCACGAGGCCGCCGACGGAAAGATTCCGGTCGTTCTCAACCCGGGCGCGTTCACCCACTATTCGTACGGAATGCGGGACGCGGCCGCCCAGCGCACCGCCCCGCTCATCGAGGTGCACATCTCGAACCCGTACACCCGCGAGGAGTTCCGCCACACCTCCGTGGTGGCGGCCGTGGCCAGCGGCACCGTCGCGGGCTTCGGCATCGGCTCGTACCGCCTGGCGCTGCGCGCGCTCGCCGACGAGACCGGCGGCTGACCGGGCACCTTCGCCGCACCCCGGCCGTTCACACTGCGACGGCCGGGGAAGGTACGGTTCTGGACCGGACGCCTCCGACGGGCGTCGGACCAGCGCCAGTTGCCTTGTACGAGACGGAGTGGCACCGGATGCAGCACGAAGCGGGAGCGCCGCTTCCGCCGCCCCACGCCCCGGGGCACGGAGCAGGGCCCGACTGGGCTTTCGCCGCCCACCAGCCCGTGGCTCAGGGCAATTCCGCGGCCCTGGGTGCCCACCTGTCCGTGGCCCAGGGCGGAGCCGCGGCGCCGGGTGCCCACCTGTCCGTGGCTCAGGGCAGTTCCGCGGCGCCGGGTGCCCACCAGCCCCTCACCCACGGCGCCCAGCTGCCCCCGGTCCCCGGTCCGCCGCCCCCGCCGTCTGCCTTGGGCTGGCACGCCCCGGCCCCGTCGCACGCCCCGGCGCCGCCGTCCCGGGACACCACGGGGCACGTCCAGCTGCCCCCGGGCGGTCCCGTGCCGCTGCCGCAGGCCCCGGAGGGCACCGGGGTCACCACGCTCGCCGTGCTGCTCATAGGTCCGGCGGGCGCGGGAAAGACCACAGTCGCCCGCTACTGGGCCCAGCACCGTCGCGTCCCCACCGCCCACATCAGCCTCGACGACGTGCGCGAATGGGTCTGCGCGGGCTTCGCCGACCCGCAGTCGGGCTGGAACGACCACTCCGAGGCGCAGTACCGCCTGGCCCGCCGCACCTGCGGCTTCGCCGCGCGGAACTTCCTGGCCAACGGCATCTCCTGCATCCTCGACGACGCGGTCTTCCCGGACCGCCCGGTCGTCGGCCTCGGCGGCTGGAAGCGCCACGTGGGCCCCGGCCTGCTGCCCGTCGTCCTCCTGCCGGGCCTGGACATCGTCCTGGAGCGCAACGCCGAGCGCTCCGGCAACCGCCGCCTCTCGGACGAGGAGGTAGCCGGCATCCACGGCCGCATGGCCGGCTGGTACGGCTCGGGCCTCCCGATCATCGACAACTCCCAGTACGACGTCCCCACGACGGCCCGCCTGCTGGACGACGTCCTGGCAAGAGCGATCGCGAGCCCGCCGAGCTGGTGAGGGATCAACTTCGCCTGGTGCGGCGCGCCCCTCAGGGGCGCGGGGCTGTGACATCGCGCGGCTCCGCCGCGTGGGCGCGACCGGCCACAACCGCCCGCAGCAAACCAACCACCGGCGGGAGCCGAGAGCCGGTCCGGCGGCCGAGGACGCATCGGCCACCGGGACGACCCCCGGAAGGACGCGCAGAAACGGCCGACCCCAGACACCGCTCATACGCTCGACGCATGTCAGAGGTGTACGCGGTCCGCCGCGGCTGGCTGAGGGACCGGTGCGCCGCCGCGGGCAGCGCCGCCGCCCTGGTCTCCCGCCCCGCCAATGTCCGCTATCTCGCGGGCGGCGCCCCGCCCGGCGCCGTACTGCTGATCGGCCCGGCCGAGGACGTCCTGCTCTGCCCCCGTACGCCCGCCGGCGACCTCGTGGAGGGGCGGCTCGACGAGCTGCTGCGGGTCACCGTGCTGCCCGCGCCCGGGGGCGACCCGGCGGTCGCCGCGGCCGACCTCGCCCAGGCCTCCGGCGCCGACTCGCTGAGCGTGGAGGAGCACGACCTCACCGTCGCCCGGCACCGCGCGCTCGGCTCGGTCGCGCCCCGGCTGCTCCTCGGCGACCTCGGGGGAGCGGTCGAGCAGAAGCGGCTGGTCAAGGACGAGGAGGAGATCGCGTGCCTGCGCATCGCGGCCGAGATCACCGACCAGGCGCTCGGTGAGCTCCTGGAGTCGATCCTCGTCGGCCGCACCGAGCGCCACCTCGCCCTGGAGCTGGAGCGCCGCCTCGTCGACCACGGCGCCGACGGCCCCGCCTTCACCACTTCCGTGGGTACCGGCCCCAACTCCGGCCGCGGCGGCCACCGGCCCTCGGACCGGCGGGTCGAGGAAGGTGATTTCCTCTCCGTCTGCCTCGGCGCCACCTACCGCGGCTACCGCTGCGAGATCGGCCGTACGTTCGTCATCGGGACGACTCCCGCCGACTGGCAGATCGAGCTCTACGACGTCGTCTTCGCCGCTCAGCGGGCCGGCCGGGAGGCGCTGGCCCCGGGCGCCGAGTACCGCGCGGTGGACCGCGCGGCCCGCCAGGTGCTGGACGCGGCGGGCCACGCGGAGGGCCTGGGAGCGTGCACCGGACACGGCGTCGGGCTCGAAATCAGCGAGGACCCGCAGCTCGCACCTGGAGCCATGGGTAAACTGGACGCTTGCGTGCCGGTCACCGTCGAACCGGGGGTCCACCTCCCGGGCCGGGGTGGTGTCCGAATCGATGACACGCTCGTCGTCCGCCCCGAGGCGGACGGTGGGCCAGAGCTACTCACCATTACGACCAAGGAACTGCTCGCGCTCTAGCCCTGCTGTGCCGCGTGCACCCTCGGTCCCACCAGCTTCAGTCCAGGAGATTCCGCAACCGTGGCTTCCACGAACGACCTCAAGAACGGCATGGTGCTCAAGCTCGACGGGGGCCAGCTCTGGTCCGTCGTCGAGTTCCAGCACGTCAAGCCCGGTAAGGGCCCGGCCTTCGTGCGCACCAAGCTCAAGCACGTGCTCTCCGGCAAGGTCGTCGACAAGACGTTCAACGCCGGTACGAAGGTCGAGACCGCCACCATCGACCGCCGCGACATGCAGTTCTCGTACATGGACGGCGAGTACTTCGTCTTCATGGACATGGACACCTACGACCAGCTGATGGTCGACCGCAAGTCCGTCGGCGACGCCGCCAACTTCCTGATCGAGGGCTTCACCGCCTCCGTGGCGCAGCACGAGGGCGAGGTGCTCTACGTGGAGCTGCCGGCCGCCGTCGAGCTCGTCATCCAGGAGACCGAGCCGGGTGTCCAGGGCGACCGCTCCACCGGTGGCACCAAGCCCGCCATCCTGGAGACCGGTTACCAGATCCAGGTCCCGCTCTTCATCACCACTGGTGAGAAGGTCAAGGTCGACACCCGTACGAGCGACTACCTCGGCCGGGTGAACAGCTAACCGTGGCTGCCCGGAACAAGGCGCGCAAGCGCGCCTTCCAGATCCTCTTCGAGGCCGACCAGCGCGGTGAGTCCGTGCAGACGGTCCTCGCGGACTGGGTGCGCCACTCGCGGTCCGACGACCACCAGCCGCCGGTCAACGAGTACACGATGCAGCTCGTCGAGGGGTACGCCCAGTACGTGGCGCGCATCGACGACCTCATCTCCACGTACTCCGTCGACTGGACGCTCGACCGGATGCCGGTCGTCGACCGGAACATCCTGCGGCTCGGGACGTACGAGCTGGTCTGGGAGGACGAAACGCCGGACGCCGTCGTCATCGACGAGGCGGTGCAGCTGGCGAAGGAGTTCTCCACGGACGACTCCCCGGCCTTCGTGAACGGGCTGCTGGCCCGTTTCAAGGACCTCAAGCCGAGTCTTCGCCGGGACGACGCCTAGCCCCAGGCCAGGCCCAGGCACCAGACACCCGAAGGGGCCCGCTGTACGCACGTACAGCGGGCCCCTTCGTCATGTCCGGGCCCCGGATGCCCACCCGGCCGTCCGGGGCCCGCAGAAAGCCGCCGGGCCGGCCAGGACCCCAAAGG
>NZ_JBHWUR010000096.1:0-29603 GCF_042737755.1 Streptomyces sp. NPDC059994 | reverse complement strand
CCAGCCGTGCACCTCGTCAACCGTGACATCCCCACCCATGACTGGCGCAACGAGCGGCTCGCGGGCAGTCACGTCAACTGCGGCTGCAATACTAGGTCTTGTCCGGCCGATCATGTTCGCAGCCAGATGACGAGGGCCGCAGCGGTGGCGGTGCCGAGGAAGACATTGAGCCGCCTCGATGTTCTCGGACAGTGGTCCCCGATAGGGTCGACGTCCGGAACGGTGCAGAGAGCACGTGACATCGAAGCGTATGAAGTTCAGTCCCGAATTCAGGGACGAGGCGGTCAAGATGGTGGTCGTGGAGTCCCGGCCGATCGCTGAGGTCGCGCGGGAAATCCAGGTGAACGAGGGGACTCTGGGTACCTGGGTCAGCCGCTACCGGCAGGAGCATGCCGGCGAGGAACCGCCCCTGAACATCAGCGAACGCGCTCGCCTGCGCGAGCTGGAACGGGAGAACCGTGAACTGCGGATGAAGACCGAGTTTTTGGGAAAAGCGGCGGCCTTCTTCGCCCAGGAATACCGGTGACGGAGAAGTGCGAGTTCATCGATGGCGAGTCCGGAACCTATCCGGTACAGCGGATGTGTGCCTGGGCAGGTGTCTCCACGTCGGGTTTCTACCACTGGCGTTCGAGGCCGTTGTCGGCCACCGCCGAGCGCCGCACAGAAACTCTGGGAAGTCATCCGTCACATCTTCTTCGACTCGCAGGAGACCTACGGCTACCGGCGCGTCCACGCCGCCCTGAAACGCATGAACGTGCAGGCCGGACAGGAGCTGGTACGCGCTCGGATGCGCGAGCTGGGCCTGGTCCCGTGCCAGCCACGGCCCTGGCGGCTGACCACCGTCGCCGATGACATGGCGCCGACCACACCCGACCTGGTGGCCCGGGACTTCACCGCGGATGTACCCGGCCGCAAACTGGTCAGCGATATCACGTATATCCACACCTGGGCCGGGTTTCTCTATCTTGCGACGGTTATCGACTGTCGTACCAGGGCCGTGATCGGCTGGGCGATGGCCGACCATATGACGGCCTCACTCATCTCGGATGCGCTCGACACGGCAGCACGGAACACCAACCTCGCCGATGGCTGCATATTTCATTCGGATCGCGGCAGTCAATACACTTCCCGGGAACTCCGGGGGAAACTCCGTTAGTTGGGACTCAGGGCATCAGTCGGCCGCACCGGGGTCTGCTGGGACATGTCATGGCCGAGTCATTCTTCGGCGCCCTGAAAAACGAGCTCGTGCACCGAACTTCGTTCCCCACGCGTGCACATGCTCACCGGGCGATCGTCCGATACATTGAGATGTTCTGAAATCACAGACGTCTCCACTCCGCACTCGGCTACCGAACCCCCGCAGAAGTCCACGCAGAGTACGAAGAGTTGCAGGCCACGGCATAGACATCCCGCAAAACCCCTGTCCGAGAAACGCAGGGCGCCTCAGTGGCAGGGTCATTGCGTGATCGGGATCTGTCCGGGTTCGTCATGTGAGGCCGAGGGGCGGATGGTGGGGTGCCTGAGCTGACGACCCGGGTGGTGAGAGCCTCGTTCCCAAGGGGCCCTTGGATGTCCTGATTCCGGGGTTCGACTTCACCGCGAGTTCGGCGAGCCTGAGCCAGCCGGGGAGTATTTGTGGCAATTATCCACATAAGAGCGCGCTCCGTACGAGCGCGCGGGTGAGAGGAGGAGCTATGTCTGTGATCATGACGTTGGAGGTCGCCGGCGATCCGAAGGCGATGGAGCAGTACGCCTCGGACAACACGGCGAAGATGCGGGGTGTCCTCGAAGAGGCGAAGCGTCATGGCCTCATCGCGCACCGCTTCTACGGCTCCCATGACGGCGGCAGTCTGATGGTGCTCGACGAGTGGCCTGACCGGCAGAGCTTCGAGTCGTTCTTCCAGGACCAGGGGTCGGAGATCCAGCCGATGTTCGAAGCCGCGGGAGTAACAGCGCAAATCGAGCCGACGTTCTGGCGGGAGCTCGCGACACACGACGCCCACGGCTGGGGCGTCTGAGTGGGGTCGGGGACTGGCGTGGTGGTCTACGCTCCGTTTCCAGTCCCCGCCGCTTCAAACCGTGCATGCAGTTCTCCCGCACACGGCCTTCCGACATCGTTCACCGGCTGGCATGCGCCGTCGTCCTGTGCACATTTCCGGTAAGACGGTCAGGGTCATTGCGTGATCGGGATCTGTCCGGGTTCGTCACGTGAGGCCGAGGGTTCGTAGGGGCCGGAGGTAGTCGCGGCCGGTGTGGCGGAGGGCGGCGGCGATGTTGGTCTGGCCGTCCTGGCGGAAGACGCTGATGGCAAGGTTGCGCAGGGAAGCCATGGCGCGGGGCAGGGTGCCGGTGCGGACCTTGGAGTCGTCCTCGCGGAACGTGCGGTCCCGGACGTGGTGCAGGAGGTTCTCGATGCCCCAGTGGCCTCTGATCCAGGTGGCGAGTTCAGTGCAGGTGGCGTCGAAGACGCTCAGGCTGGTGATCAGGTAGACGCGTTCGCTCGGTTCTCATGGGTCTCGACAACCACATGATCACCAGGACCGTGCCTGCTCTGCTCCCCGGGGTCTCTTGCCGCACAACGGACATGACGCCACGTCACCCACGAGACCGGCGAACCGGACCGATCCCAATCACGCAATGCCCCTGGCCTCAGTGGCTCCCATTCTCGTTGCCGATCACAGACCTGCGGCGTTGCCCATCCCCTTCACGGACAGAGCAACGTGGCTCCCGTTCCCATTGCCCGGGTGGCTCCCGTTCGCCCTGTCAAAAACAGGGGAGCCCAAGCGGCTGTGTGCTCTTGTCGAGCCTGAGCAGGAACGGGCGCGCCCTCACGTGATCCTGGCCGTTAAGACTGTGGACCGCCGCGTACGTCTGTGGCGGCGGACCCGTGGGAGGAGGGGATGACGAGAGAGGCTTACCCGCCGGTTGAGCCGATGCTGGCGCAGGCCGCCGTGCGATCCCGCCCGCGCGCCCGCACGCTTCGCCGGTGGCCTACGAGCAGAAATTCGACGGGCACCTGATGCTGATTTTCACCCCGGTCGGTTCCGGCGGCCGGGTGCTGCTCCAGACCCGCCTCGGCGCCCTGGGCCAAGGCACGTTTCCCGATCTCGTCGCGGCGGCGGAGCAGCTGCCGTACGGGGTGGTCCTCGATGGTGAGGTCCTGGTGTGGGACCCGGAGGTGACTGCGACGGACGGCGGGTGGCCAGGCTCTCGGTGTGCCAGGCGTCGATGTCGGCCTGCTGGCACTGCCCGATGGCGCGGCCGTGGCTGGCGAGTCATGCGAGGAAGGCACCGGCCTGGGTGACTTCCTGTTTGGTGTGGTTGGTCTGGGAGCGTCCCAGACAGTGAGGAGAGGGTGCTCCTTGCGCTGGCTTGGGCCTGTGTCCGGGCTCCCGGCCGCGCAGTCGGCCAAGGACGTTCGGCCGCGTCAGGGCCTGGGCGAGGGGGTACCGCGGGAGTCACCTTGTCGGTCGGGTCGGGTCGGGTGAGCTTGCAGCGCAGCCTCTGCGTGTCGGGCGGTAACCGCCTCGTCCACGGCCATCTCCCTCCAGAGGGACTTCGGGTACCGGTAGCGGAGGCTGACTGCGTGGAAGTTCCATTGGCTTTTCATCACCGCGTCGAGGCCGCCGAGGTAGCGCAGGATGGCGCAGGCCCTGTGCTCGTCTCGTGGGCGCAGATCCTCGGCGAGGCAGGCGACGTGCGAGGAGAGGGTGACGAACTCCTGGATCATGTCGGCGACGATGTAGCCGCTGGCCGTGATCGCGTCGAGCAGGCTGGTCCCTGGGCGGTTCAGGGCAAGGACGGTGATGAGGTTGTTACTGGACCCGAGGTCGATGACCTCCTTTTCGAAGGACACGACGTCGTTTCCGAGAGACGGGATGGCCGCCGTCAGGAACAGAAGACGGTCGAGGGCGGAGACCAGGTTGTCGGGATCGCGGTAGAGGTCGCTGAGGTAGGTGTCGAGGCCGAACTCCAGCAACGAGGTCATGTAGACCATGCCGGAAGTCAGGATCCGCTGCTGGATGTATCCGAACATCGATGGCACGACCCCCGCTGCGGGGATCCCGAGATCTTGGTGCGTGAGCTGCACTTGCTCGCGAAAGCGACTGAGGAAGCAGGCGAACCAGGGCTGTGGAGAGTCGGCGCGCATCTCGCGCAGGAGGTGCCTGACCGCCCCTTCCTGGACACCCTCGCGGCTGGGCACGGCGTCGAGGTTGTCACACATGGCCACGACGGCCGCGGACAGCTGGGGCTCGCCCTGCGCATGCACGCCGGCCAAGTCTCTCCCTTGGGTGTCGTTGAGATACCAGTCGAGCGAGACGACCTTGCTTTGCTGCGTCAGCGCCGCCCTGCTCGCCGTGGGATACACCCGGGCCTGGAGCGAGACCTCGACGCCGTGATCGCCGGCCTCACACTTCCCTACAGCAACGGCCCCACCGAAGGCGTCAATACCAAGACCAAACGGATCGCGCGCCAGATACACGGACGAGCAGGCTTCACCCTCCTACGCCGCCGCATCCTCCTCGGATATCAGCACTTTCCGTCACCACCGAATGTGAGACAGGGCCGTTCATTTGACCGACCCTGTCGTAGGCGGGGAAGCAGGTGCGCCGGTGGAAGGCCGGTCTGATGCCGGCGGCGGGACAGAGTGGGTCGCAGACGGCGAATCGGATCCGGCTGTGGCGTGAGGCGGCGGCGCCCCCGACCTTTGGTGACCTTGTCACCAAAGGATTACCTCAGTGGGTCACCGTCGACGGGGTGCAGATCTGGGTGATCTGCTGCGTGCCGACCGGCAGGCCCAGGACGAGCGCCGGGGAGGTGCTCTGGGTCGCGCAGCTCGACACGACAGTGACGCCGCCGTGGCCGCCGCCGTAACCGCGGTCGTGGCCGCCGCCGTAACCTCCGCCGAAGGCGGAGAGCACGTCCGCGGTGAACTTCTCCGGGAAGACGGTGAACCACAGCGCGCCCCGCGAAGCGACTGCCGACATGATGTTGACCTTGAAGCGTCGGCCGTTGACCCGCACGATCGGGGTGCGCCCGGCCGGGGCCCAGGAGCGTCCGGGCGGCGCTGTGTCGGACCGCAGGCCGCACTGATCAGCCCAGACCAGCTCGGCTTTCTCCCGCTTGGCCCGCGCGGCGATCGCCGGATACTTCTCCTCCAGCCAGGCCCGCACCTGTTCGTCCTGCTGCCGGTAGGAGCGACGGGTGGGACGCTGCGGGGTGAAGCCGTGTCGGCGCAGCCATTTACCCCACCCCCTGTTCCGTCATCGACACCCCGCACACCAGCCGGATCAAAGCCCTCGTCGAGGCACGGGTCCACATCACCCCGCTCTGCCCCAGGTCGGCCGGGGTGTAGTCCCGCATCGCCCGCAACGCCGCACCACGAGGGGAGTCATCGAGTAACTCGCCTTTCCCCGCCCGCGATTCACGCTCGGCCGCCAGTAGCGCCGGCCTGCCGCCGGCCTTGAAGGCCCGCCACCAGGTGCCCACCGACCGGAGACGCCGAACAACTCCGCGGCCCGGCCGTATGTCACCACCCGCCCCGACTCCAGCGCCGCAACCACCCGCAGCCGAAGATCCTCCTGCGCATCCGGCGACAGCCGGCGCATATCCCCACCCTCGATCACACCCGACCAACGACCAGGCAACCGAGGAGTTCGGCTCAATATGTGCCGAATGAGCTATTCATCAGATGAATCATTTGTCGCTACCTCGATCTTTCGTGGTGGGCCGCCGACGGGATCGGCGGCCTATTTCGTTATCGGTGGGCCAAGGGCGGGCATGGCCGATGGCCCGGGTGTCGTCTCGGGTGAACGCTGGGTTCCACTGCTCCGGACTGGGTGCTCTTCTTGTAGGGGCCGGTGAATTGCTGCTCAGCCGGGGTTCGGCAGGAGTGCGAGGCGTTCGAGGGCAGGGCGGCGCGGGGTGCGTCACCCGTTCGTGGAAGTGCTGCTGGTTGCCGCCTCGGCGGTGGTCGCCGGCGCTCGCTCGTACGCGGCGATCGGTCAGTGGTCCGTGAGCGCACCGCAGCACGCTCTGGTTCGGCTGGGTGCCCGTGTGGTGGGCGCGTTGGGGGTGCGTGTCGCGCAACGAAATCACGTGCTGCGCCGCGCTGTTGGAGCCCTACGACCTGACCGGGGTCACCGTCACGGCCGATGCTCTGCACACGCAGCGCGACCACGCGCGCTACCTGGTGGAAGAGAAGAAGGCGCACTGCCTGCTGGTGGTCAAGGCCAACCAGCCTGGTCTGCACCGCGGGTTCCGGTCGCTGCCGTGGAAGGAGGTCACCGCGCGGCGCTACGACCGCCAGGTGAGCCACGGCCGCAAGCAGACCCGTGTGACCAGGGCCCTCACTGTCACCGGCCTCGGCCTGGACTTCCCTCATGCCGTCCAGGCCGTGCGTGTCCTGCGTCACCGAACCGACCTCAAAAGCGGAAAGTGCAGCCGCCGGACCCTCAACGCGATCACGGACCCGACCTCGCAACAAGCCTCGCCCCGGCGGCTCGGTCAGCTCGTCACGTCACAGTGGACCATCGAGAACCGGCTCCACTCCGTCCGCGACAACACCTTCGGCGAGGACACCTCGAAGACCCGTACCGGCCACGGGCCCGAGAACATGGCCACCATGCGCAACCCGGCGATCAACACGCTTTGGCAACACGGACACACCAACATCGCCGCCGGCCTCCGCCACGCCGCCTACGACCCCTTCAACCGGCCGCTGGACCTGCTGAACATCCCCCGACCAGCCGGTCTACATGATCACCGCGACTTTGAAACGCCCCTGAGCCCTCACCTCAGTCGTGCTCGCAACACGTGACTGGCCTCCTGTTGTTCCCAGGACGGAGACCCGTGACAACAGGGGTGGTCGCGCCCTCGGAACGATGTGCAAGGTTCGGCTGAAGCACACGTCGCTGGGCTCCATACGAAGGTCGGGGAAGCGCTGACGAAAGCGTCAGCCCTTCCCCGACCGATGGTGAACGCCTGTCACCAAGGGGTTACCTCAGTGGGTCACCGTCGACGGGGTGCAGGTCTGGGTGATCTGCTGCGTGCCGACCGGCAGGCCGGCGACGAGCGCCGGAGAGGTGCTCTGGGTCGTGCAGGTCGACACGACGGTTGCGTCGCCGTCGCCGCCGCCGTAGCCGCCACCGCCAAAGGCGGAGAGCACGGCCCGCTCGGGCAGCAGTTCGCCCGCGAGGTTGTTGATCTCCTCAAAGTTAACGGCAGACATGCGATTTCCTTTCCTCATGCACTGCAGGCGGATTGCTCCCGCCTGGAGATTGCATTTATAGCAGCCGCCAAACCAAGACAACCAATTTACAGTAGCTGTGGCGGCAGGGTTCATCCATTCAGTCTCCATATGTCATTTCACGATACTGGTGTGTAGTGTGAAAAGGAGATTGGCCGTCACGGACTGCTGAAGTATCGAGCCGGGACTGTCGGGTTGTCCGGTCGCTGGTGAGGTGTGACCGCGGTCGAGGATGTGCGTCGGCTGAGGCCGGCTGGGGTGGGGCTGCGGGTGGTGGCCGCGTTGGAGTCTGGGACGGTGCGCGCGTACGGGCAGGCGGCTGGGGTGTTCGGGGTCTCGCGGCGGTGGGTGCTTCCTTCCGTATACGAGCGAGGGCAGGCCGGTGACCGGCACGAGCTCCAGCACCTCGTCGACCAGCTGACTGCGACGGACTGCGGCGGACTGGCTCACCGAGGCCGCCGTCACCGATCAAGCACAGCCGCACCGGCCTGTGGACAGAGGCCGATGACCGGACGAGCTTCCTTGCCGGTCGAGGGGGTTGAGGGCGCAGGTCAGCGCGTCCTGGGTGGAGGGCCACGTCCAGAGCAAGGGAGGCTGGCCATGGAACTGCTCAGGGTCTCCGACCGACTGCCGCAGTGTTCACGCTGCCGCGGCGACCTCATTCGGCCACGGCGCCGCACAGTGTGGTGGACCAGCATGGTGGCGCGGGTGAAGCCCTCGGCTGCGGCAGCCGTGGAACGCCGTGACGCTGATGTTCACCGCCGTGGCGTCGGTGTTCTGCGGCCTGGCAGCGGGTGATGACCCGTCGGTGTCAATCGGGCTGTTGAGCCTGTGGGTCACCGGTCTGGGCATGGCCGGGCTGTTCCTCATCCCCGCCGCCAGCTCCCGCCTGCTGCCGAATGTCATCCGCCAGCGCGCCGCCGACCGCACCGGCCCCGCCGGTTCGAGCAGCTCCTGATTGCGCAGAACTCTGTCGTTGCCGCCCCAGTCGTACAGGGTGCGTCCCCGTAGGGGACGACGGGTGATTCTCCGGCCTCAGTGCACGTACCGCTTGCTCGATCTTCCCCAACTTGGCCTCCAGCTGCTTGGTGGGCCGGTTCTCCAGCAGGACCCACGCCACAGCGTCGAGGTTGACGGTGAACTCCAACGTCTCGACTGCTCCAGCTGGACCGTCCGCGTTCACCTATGAGAAACCCTCACTGTCCTGACGTCCGGTGGACTTCTGGCAGCACGAACTGCGGAAACGGTGTGTACGGGAACAGCACGAGCGTCATGCTGAGCACCATGCCGAGCCTCGCACATCCCCTTTTCAGCGCTCCCGTTGACGCTATCGACACCGAGATGCTCCGTGATTTCCAGGCCCTGGAATTGGAGGAGAGCTTCACCGTCGACTACAAACGCGGCTTCGATGCAGCAGCCGAGACCGTCGCTGCGATGGCAAACACCTACGGCGGCCTCATGCGGCGGGATTCTCTACCGCAGGGGCACGGCCGCGGCGTCCGCCCGCCGCTGACCGTACGAGCGGGCTGGAGGAGGCCGGGAGAGCCGGAGGGCGCTCTCCCGCCGGGGGACGGTGACGTACCGTCACATCAGGGGCGCTCGCCCACGGCAAGGAAGAGCCGACGGCTGGCGGACGGGCGCCGTTCACGCACCTTTGAGTGCACCACACGGGCCGCGCCAGCCTCGCCCGCGCCGGCCCCGCCCGCGTTCACCCGATCGGCGAGGACTTCACACGGGCGGGGCCCAGTGCCCGCGGCCCGTAACTCCTGCGGCAGCCGACGAACTCGGCCTCGGACTCGGCGAAGACCGCGACGACCAGCGCGCCGATGAGCCCGAACGCGGTGCCGGCCGCCGTGGAGCGGGATGACGTCCGTGAACGCGAGGACGACGAGCGCCGCGCACGGGAGCGTGTTGGCGACGACGACGACGGCCGCGGCCAGGCGCGCGGGGATGCGCGGATGGCCCGCGATGAGCGGCGGTCAGGCCGAGCCTGGGCTGCGGCTTTTCGCGCTACGCGGTCAGGTGCGCGGCCAGGCCGAGGGCCAGAGCGGCGATGCCGGTGGCCGGGCCGATGGCGGCCTGCTTCGTTCCGGCGCTGGCCAGGGACACTAGCGCGGTCGCGTGCCCAGCCGTCTGCGGACTCCCTTGAGCACCCGCCGGGCCGTGAACTCCGCCCCGTGCGCGGACCGTATCGCCGGGCCGAAGAACGCCGCGGTGAGCAGGCCCGCGAAGAACAGCCCCGGGTGGGCGGATTCGAAGCGGGTGTCCACCCAGGGGGGCGCGTCAGGGGTGCGGCTGAGGCGGCGGCGTACCGGCATCGACAGCACCGTGACGCGGTCGGTGCTCGCGCGGTAGCGGGTGGTACCACCGCTCATGGGGCCGGTCGGCCGGTCGGTCAGGAGGACGCGTACGAAGGTGGGGAGGCGGCGGAACAGGGCCGGGTGGGCGGCGTAGAACCGTTTGTGGCGGGCTGGGGCGGGACCTGCGCGGTCGGCCTCGCCGCAGGGGGAGTGGGGAGGGAACTCCCTTGCGGGGAGGGCCGGTTCGGTGAGCGGGTTGGGTCCCAGGGCCAGTGCCACCGTCCGCGTGCGCATGCTCTCGCCGTCGGCGGTCACCACCTCGAAGCCGTCGCGGCCGTACGGGCGGACCGCGGTCACCTTGCGTTCGTCCACCGGGAGCGCAGCCCGCTGGGTGCGGCGGCCCAGGAGGCGCAGGTGGAGGCCCGCGGCGGTGGCGTGGGCGGCGATCGAGCGACCGTAGGGGCCCGCGCCGACGACGATCAGGTCGTACTCGTACATCACGCGCGCGTTTTCGGCGGCATCCGGGCGGTGTCCTTTCCCCGGATGCCGATGCCGATGCCGATGCCGATCCCGGTGCCGGTCGCTGTGTGCGTACCCCAATTGGGGGATCCACGTATCCAACTGATTATCTTCCCGATCAGCGTAATGAGAATATTTTCCAACTGGGTATATAGGGTATGGGGGATCCGTCGTGGAGGAGTGGACATGCGTCAGGGGAAGTACCGCAACGGACAACACCGGCGGAAAAGCCGGTCGGCCACGGCAGCCTACAAAGCGGCGTGCGCGATTGTGGCGGCCGGTGCCCTCGCCTCGTGTCTCGCCATTTCCCCGCCGGGACGCGACCCTGGGCCCGTGGGCGGCGCCGAGCCGGGCCCGAAGCATTCCTCCACCACCTGGTTCGGTGCGTTCCTGGAGTCCGACGACCGGGGCGTGCAGCGGATCGGGGAGCTGGAGAAATGGCTGGGGGGAGCCGATCTGAGGGTGGGTCACACCTATCTGCCCGGGGGGACCTGGAGCGATATCGAGGGCCGTGCGCACTTCCTGGAGAGCTGGGCCCGCTGGCGGCGCCAGCGCGCCGACCGGCTTTTCGTGCTCAATGTGCCGATGCAGGCCCACAACGAGGAAGGCGTCTCGGACAACGGGGTCCGCAGACTGCTGAGGCAGGGCCAGGAGGGCCGTTTCGACGAGCACTTCAGGAAACTCGCCGAACGCCTGGTCGCGCTGAACATCCCGGACACGGTCATCGTGCTCGGCTGGGAGATGAACGGCACCACGTACACCCATCGCTGCGGGCCCGACCCGGAGGCCTGGAAGACATACTGGCGGCTCGCCGTCACCGCGATGCGCTCGGTGCCCGGCCAGAAATTCCGCTTCGATTTCGCGCCGAGCCGGGGACGGGAGGACGTACCGTGGACGGAATGCTATCCCGGTGACGACGTCGTGGACGTCATCGGCATGGACTCCTACGACCAGCCGCCGGGCCAGAACTTCGACGAACAGGTCAAGGAACCGTACGGCCTGCAGCAGCACGTGGACTTCGCCGCCGCGCACAAAAAGGAGATCTCCTATCCGGAGTGGGGGCTTTTCCGCAACGGCGACAACCCCGAATACATGCGGCGCATGCTGGAATGGATGGACGCGCACAAGCCGCTGTACAACACCATCACCGACTACTGCCCGCACGGGGTGTGGCAGTGCGACGCCAACCCGGAGGCGTCGCGGGTGTACCGGTCGGCCCTGTTCGGCCGCACGGACCCGGCACCGAAGCCGCCGGTGGCCCCGCCGGTGACCCCGACACCGAAGCCGCCCGTGACGCCGCCGGTGGCCCCGCCGGTGACCCCGACACCGAAGCCGCCCGTGACGCCGCCGGTGGCCCCGCCGGTGACCCCGACACCGAAGCCGCCCGTGACGCCGCCCGTGAACCCGCCTGTCACCCCGACACCCAAGCCGCCGGTTACCCCGCCGGTGCCGGTGCCGGTGCCGGTGCCGGTGACGCCGACACCGAAGCCGACACCGAAGCCGCCGGTGACCCCGCCGGTGACCCCGCCGGTGACGCCGACATCGAAGCCGCCGGTGACCCCGCCGGTGACGCCGACATCGAAGCCGCCGGTCACCCCGCCGGTGACGCCACCCGTAACCCTGCCTGTCACCCCGACACCGAAGCCGCCGGTGACCCTGCCGGTGACGCCGACACCGAAGCCGCCGGTCACCCCGCCCGTGGCCCCGCCGGTGAACCCGCCCGCGCCGAGCCCAGCCGTGCCCCCAGCCGTGTCCCCAGCCGTAACTCCGGTCGTGCCTCCGGCGAAGCCGTCCGTATCGCCGTCCGTATCGCCGCCCGTTTCCCCGGTCAACTGCCAGCCGGTGGACCTCGGTCCCTGGATCGAGTACTGGCTCGGCGGCAAGCTCTGCCTCCGTTTCGACTGGTACTCCAGGAACCGGTAAGCCCACCGAGAGTCCCACGCCCCCGTCCGGCCTTCGGGCCGGGCGGGGGCGTGCCGTATCCGGCGTCCCATAAGGTCTAGCTTGCTAGATCACTAGGATGCTAGCATCGGTCCCGTGGGTGATGAGGAAGTCAAGCAATTCAACGTGTACCTGCCGATCTCGCTGATCAAGCAGGTCAAGTACCAGGCCATCGAGTCCGGCACGTCCTTGTCGGCGCTGGTCGCCGACGCCCTGCGTGCCTATCTCGATGACGCCCATGGGACCGGACGGCAATCGACCGAGGGGAAGAACTGACATGGCGACCGAAGGAATGGCGACCGAAGGCATCGAGGCCGTCTTCCTGACGACCCACAACTGGGGCAGGGCGGCGAAGTTCTTCCAGACGCTCGGCTACGAGCTGGAGTTCGCGACGGACCACAACTCCGCGCTGCTGCGCAACGGCGACGGCGCGTACGTGTTCATCGCCGAGGTCCCCGAGGACCAGGAGCCCCAGACGCGGATCGTGCTGAAGGTGGCCGACGCGGACGCCTTCCGCCCCGGTGAGGACCTCGACGTGGTCACGCCGTTCGAGGACACCCATTACGGGACCAGGGAGATGACCGTACGCGACCCCGACGGGCGCGTGTGGAGCCTGCAGGCTCCCGGCAAGAACTGAACACGCAGGAACGGAGGAGGGGGAACACCATGAGGGGGAACACCATGAAGGACGCGACAGCCGACGAGCGGATCGCCGCGCCGGACAACACCGCCGTACGGACCGCCCTGTGGCGGGCGATGCACGTTCAGGTCGACCCGGCCCCGCACGTCGTCGAGGACGAGATCGGTCTGCGGATCGCGGACCCCGGCGACGGCTGGCGCGAGCGCCCGGACATGGACCCGCACCGCACCAGCGGGTTGCGTGCGGCCATGGCGGCCCGCGCCCGTTTCATCGAGGACCTGATCACCGAGCAGGCCGACCTCGGCGTCACCCAGTACGTCATCCTGGGCGCGGGCCTGGACACCTTCGCCCAGCGCAGGCCCGAGATCGCCTCCCGCCTGCGGATCTTCGAGGTGGACCAGCCGGGCCCGCAGGCCTGGAAGCGCCGCCGCCTGGCCGAACTCGGCTACGACATCCCCGAGTGGCTGCACCTGGTGCCGGTCGACTTCGAGGCGAACGAGAACTGGTGGGAGCGGCTGGCCGCCGCGGGCTTCGACAGCTCCCGGCCCGCGGTCGTCGTCTCCACCGGCGTCACCATGTACCTCACCAAGGACGCCACCGCCGCCACCCTGCGGCAGATCGCCTCGCTCGCCCCCGGCTCGACGCTCGCCATGACGTTCCTGCTGCCGGCCGAACTCGTCGACGAGGCCGACCGCCCCGGCCTGCGGGCCAGCGAGGAGGGCGCCCGGGCGTCCGGCACGCCGTTCCTCAGCTTCTACGCCCCGCAGGAGATGCTGCGACTGGCCCGCGAATCCGGCTTCAAGGACGCCCACCACGTCTCGGCGGCCTCGCACGCCGAGCGCTACTTCGCCGGCCGCACCGACGGTCTGCGCCCGTCGAGCGGGGAGGACGTGCTGGTGGCCACCGTCTGAGCGCCTCCGCGCACCTATCGGTGAGGGTCGGCGGTGTCAGCGGAGTCGCCCGGTGAGACGAGTCCCGTCTCGTAGGCGAGGACGACGGCCTGGGCCCGGTCGCGCAGGGTCAGTTTGGCGAAGATCCGGGCCACGTGGGTCTTCACCGTCGCCTCACTGAGCGTCAGTTCCCGCGCCAGTTCGGTATTGGAAAGACCCCGGCCCATGAGCGTCAGCACCTCGCGCTCGCGCGGCGTCAGGGCGGCCAGGTCCCGGTGGACGGCCGGCGTCGCGGGGCCCGGACCGGTGGCCGGGGCGCCGGAGGCGAAGCGCTCCACCAGGCGGCGGGTGATCGAGGGTGCGAGCAGGGCGTCGCCGGTGTCGACCAGGCGTACGGCGGCGGCCAGATGCGCGGGGGTGACGTCCTTGAGCAGGAAGCCGCTGGCCCCGGCGGCGAGGGCGGCGTAGACGTACTGGTCGAGGTCGAAGGTGGTCAGCATGATCACCCGGCAGTCCGGGGCCTGCGCGAGGATGCGGCGGGCGGCTTCCAGGCCGTCCATGACGGGCATCCGGATGTCCATCAGTACGACATCGGGCCGCAGCCCGCGCACGACGGCCACGGCCTCGGCGCCGTCACCGGCCTCGCCCACCACGTCGATGCCGCGCGCGGTCAGGATCAGGCGGAAGCCGGTGCGCACCAGCTCCTGGTCGTCGGCGATCACGACGCGCGGGGCGCGCCCGGTGGGCGCCGTCATGGCCGGTCCAGCGGGATACGGGCGCGGACGCGGTAGCCGCCGCCGAGGCGGCGGCGGGCGTCCAGGTCGCCGCCGTAGACGGCGACCCGCTCCCGCAGGCCGAGCAGCCCGCGTCCCGTTCCGTCCGCCGGGCCCCGGCCCGGCTCCTTGGGTGCGGGCGCGCCGCCCGCCAGGACGCTCGGTCCGGTGTTCAGCACCTCGACGCGCAGATAGTGGTCCGCGTACCGCACCGTCACCTCGGCCTTCGCCCCGTCCCCGTGTTTGAGCGCATTGGTCAGGCCCTCCTGGATGATCCGGTAGGCGGTGACGTCGATCCCGGTCGGCAGCGGGCGCGGCTCGCCCGAGACGCGCATCTCGACGGGCAGGCCGGCGAAGGCGATCCGGTCGACCAGCGGGCCGAGCCGGCTGATACTCGGCTGCGGCGACAGGTCCACGTCGTAGGGCTCGTCGTCGCCGTTCTGCGCGGGGGCGAGCAGCCCGAGCAGGTGCCGCAGCTCGGTCATCGTGTTCCGCCCGGCGGTCTCGACGGCGCTCATCGCGGCCGCCGCCTCCTCGGGCATCGTGGCGAGCACCTCGCGGGCGGCCCCGGCCTGGACCACCATGACGCTCACGTTGTGGCTGACGATGTCGTGGAGCTCGGCGGCGATCCTGGCCCGCTCGGCGTCCACCGCGGTCCGCGTCGCGCTCTCGCGCTCCCGCTCAAGGAGCCAGCCGCGCTCCTCGATGGCCGCCCGGTGCCGCCGCCGCGCCCGCAGCGCCACTACGTACAGCCACCCGGCGGCGCCGACCGCCGCCGCCAGGGCGATGACCAGCCAGATCGTCCAGGATTCCGCCACCTGATCATCTTCGCAGGTGTACGGCGCGCCGCGCATCGGCCCCCGGATGCAGCTCCGTACATCCCCGGGATGACCTGCCCGTACGGATACATCCGGGGGGTGACGCCCCGTCATCGGACCCGGACCTAAGTTCGAGCCATGACAACTGATCATGACGGTGCCCGGCAGGCAGTGGTGCGGCTGGACGGCGTACACAAGGAGTACGGCGACGCGAAGGCCCTGGACGGCCTTTCGCTGGAGATCCGGGCGGGCGACGCGGTCGCCGTGATGGGCCCCTCCGGCTGCGGCAAGTCCACCCTGCTCAACATGGTGGCCGGCCTGGACCGGCCGACCTCGGGCACGGTCGAGGTGCTGGGCCACGACCTCGGGAAGCTGAACGAGACCGGCCTGGCACTGTTCCGGCGGCGGAACGTCGGCATGATCTTCCAGTTCTTCAACCTCATCGACGACCTGCCCGTCCTGGACAACGTGGCGCTGGCCGCGCAGCTGACCGGCACCCCGGCCCGGCAGGCGCGCCGCCGCGCCCTGGAGCTCCTGGACGAACTCGGTGTCGCCGAGCGCCGGAACAACTATCCGGCGACGCTGAGCGGCGGCGAGCGCCAGCGCGTCGCCGTGGCGCGGGCGTTGATGAACCGCCCGGCCCTGCTCCTCGCCGACGAGCCGACCGGCGCCCTCGACAGCCGGTCGGGCGAGCAGGTGATGGATCTGCTGATCGACCTCAACCAGATCGGCCAGACCCTGCTGATCGTCACCCATGACCCGCAGCTGGCCACCCGCTGCGCCAGCCGGCTGATCGAAGTCGCCGACGGCCGGGTCGCCCGCGAGAGCGTGCTGGAGGCGACCGCGTGAGCGCCGTATGGAGAGCCTCGCGCGCCGCCGTGAAGCGCCGCCGGCTCCAGACCTTCGTCATCGGTCTCGTCGTGCTCTGCTCCACCACGACCGTCCTGCTCGCGCTGGCGCTGCTGAGCGCCGCCTCGGGCCCCTTCGACAAGGCGTACGCCGAACAGCGCGGTGCCCATACGGTGGCGGCCTTCGACACCACGAAGGTCTCGCGGGAGCAACTGGCGCGGACCGCCCGGCAGCCCGGGGTGCAGGCCGCGGCCGGGCCGTTCGGCCAGGCCGTCGTCGACATCCCCAAGGGCTGGCTCTGGATGGCGGGCGGCACCCTCAGCGTGGTGGGCCGGGCCGATCCGGCGGGCCCCGTGGACCGGGTCGAGCTGCTTGAGGGCCACTGGGCCACCGCGCCCGGCGAGATCGTCGTCAACTGGTCCGTCCAGGGCTCTCCCGGCACGGAGTTCCTCGGCACCAAGCTGGAGATCCCCGGCGGAGCGGAGCTGACCGTCGTCGGATTCGCCGCCAGCATGAGCAAGTCGGCGAGCGCCTGGGTCTCGCCCGGGCAGATGGCCGCGCTGCACCCGACTTCCGCCCAGATGCTCTACCGCTTCACGGACTCCGCCACGGAGGCCCAGCTGAGCGCCTCGCTGGCCCGGGCCACCACCGGACTGCCCCAGGACTCGCTGACCGGTGCGCAGACCTACCTCACCCTCAAGCAGGCCTTCTCCGCGCTGGCCGACTCCTACCTCCCGTTCATGACGCTCTTCGGCGTCCTCGGCCTGCTGGTCTCCACCCTGATCGTCGGCAACGTGGTCAGCGGGGCGGTCGTCTCGGGGTACCGGCACATCGGGGTGCTCAAGGCCCTGGGCTTCACCCCGAACCAGGTCGTCGCCGTCTACCTGACGATGCTCTCCGTACCGGCGGTGGTGGGCTGCGTGCTTGGCACCCTGCTGGGCGACGCGCTGGCCGGGCCGATCCTGAAGGTCGCGTTCACCGGCATCGACGTGGGCCGGGCCTCGGTCGGCGACACCAGCTCGTGGGTGTCCGTGGCCTGCCTCGTGGGCATGCCCGTCCTCGTCCTGCTGGCCGCGCTGGTCCCCGCCCTGCGCGCCCACCGGCTGCCCGCCGCACGGGCGATCAGCGCGGGCGGCGCGCCGAAGACCGGGCGCGGGCTGCGCGTCCAGCGGATGCTCGGCGCCACCCGGCTGCCGCGCCCGGTCAGCCTGGGCCTGGGCCAGCCGTTCGCCCGCCCCGCCCGCACCCTGCTGACCCTGGCGGCCATCGTCCTCGGGGTCACCACGGTGACCCTGACGACCGGACTGACCAGCACCTTGGTGGCGTTCGGCGACGTCGGGAGGGAGGACGGAGGCGCCCGGATCCACGTGACGACCGCAGGGCCGGGCGACGGCCGCACCCGGACCCGGCTCGGTGACGTACAGATCGAGCAACGGCTGCGCTCCCTGCCGGGTGCGCAGGGGGTACGGGCCCGCGCGCTGTCGCAGGCGAACATGACCGGGCAGACCCAGCCCGTCTTCGCCGACTTCTACCGCGGTGACGCGTCCTCGTACGAGCACACCGTCGTCAAGGGCCGGGCGCCGGAAGAGGCGGGCGAGATCGTGGCCGGACCGGCATTCCTGACCCAGCGCGGGCTGAAGCTCGGCGACCGGGTCACGCTGGAGCTGAACGGCAGGAAGGTCACCGCGACCGTCGTGGGTCAGCTCATCGAGGGCAACGCCCGTGCCCTGGAGGCCACGTGGGACACCCTCGCCCGACTCGCACCGGACGCCCACGCCACCGAGTACACCGTGCGGCTCGCCCCCGGCGCCGACGCACACGCCTACGCCGAGGCGGTGGCGGCGCTCGACCCGGGCCTGCACGCGTCGGTGCCGGACGCCGGCAACGCGGGTACCGCCACCGTCATCACCTTCTCCACGGTGTTCACCGTGCTGCTGACCCTCGTCGCCTCGCTCGGCGTCTTCAACACCGTCCTCCTGAACACCCGTGAGCGGCGCCGGGACCTGGGCATGCTCAAGTCGATCGGCATGACCCCCCGGCAGGTGGTGGTGATGACGGTGACCTCGGTCGCCGGTCTTGGCGCGGTCGGCGGCCTGCTCGGCATCCCGCTCGGAATGGTGGCCCACCGGCTCGTCGTGGACCATGTCGCAGTGGTCGACTTCCCGGAGTACATGAAGGACGTGTGGCACGCGCCGCAGCTGGCCGCGATGCTCCTGGCGGGTGTGGCGATCGCCGTCCTCGGCGCCCTGGTCCCGGCCCGGTCGGCGGCCCGGATGACCATCGCCTCGGTGCTGCACACCGAGTAGGTCACCCGTCGGCACCGGTCTCCGGATCCGGATCAGTGGCCGCCGGCCCGGCGCTCCCGCCACCCCCTCATATGACCCGCCGTCCACCGCCGCCCCCGCGCGTACCCGACGCACCACCACAGCAGGGGTGCCGCGCGGGTGCCGCTGGCCAGGAGGAAGCGCTGGTTGTGGAGGGTGTCGGGGCGCCAGTGGTGTTTGTACGGCTCGTTGCCGCGCAGCATGCTCAGTACGGCGCGGCCGCTGCCGTCGAGGCGGCGGGCGGAGGCGCGCATCAGCATCGCCGCCACGTCCACCTTGCGCTCGCGCAGGGCCGGGTGGGCGCCGTAGAGGTAGCCGCCCGCCAGGGACGGTGACTGGAGGGTGAGTTCGGCGGCGACGGTCCGGCCGTCCAGGTGGAACTCCGTCAGGACCGCCTCCCCCTGCGCCACCATCAGGCGTACCGACCGGGCCAGGTGCTCGGCGAACCGGGGGCGTACGTGTTCGGGAGTCACCCCGCGGCCCCTCCACTGCAACCGGTGCAGGGTGAGCAGGGAATCGAGGGCGGTGGCGACCTCCTCGGGTGGGACCGCCCGCTCCCGCACCCCCAGCGTGTCGACCTTGCGGAGTTTCGCGCGGACCCGCTGGGCCGCTTTCGCGGCGAGGCGGGCGAGGAGGTCGTCCATCGGGGCCGCGGGCAGCTCCAGGCACGCCGAGTCCGGCAGGCGGGCCCGCGCGCCGGGCCAGTGGGCGTGCAGCAGTTCGGCGGCGCCGCCCGGCCGTACCTCGCGGAGGTCGACGAGCGCGCCCCCCGCCGTCTCCCGCACCGCCGCCACCAGCGCCCGCGCCGCCTCGTCCCGGCAGCCGTCGTCCAGCAGTACGTCCGTGAAGTCGGAGATCGATCCGCCCAGCGGCACCAGGGTGCGCAGCGGGCGCAAGACCAGCACCAGCGGGGCCGCCGCGACCAGTTCGCCGCCCCGGCGCACCACGACGACGCGCAGCCGGCCGGTCACGCCGTACGACATCCACCACGAGTACAGCCAGGCGTGGCTCTGGAACGGGGTCGCCGTGCGGCAGCGCCCGTGCAGCCGCCGCCACTCGGGCGCCAGCGCCGCGAACCGGCCGGTGTCCGTGCACACTTCGGCCACCAGGGCGGTGGTCCCCGACGCGACGACCGTCACCGGGCGCCCCCGTACGGCATCCCGGCGGGCAGGGCCGGGGCGGGCACGGGCGCGGGCTCGCGCCGCTTGGGCCGTACGAGCAGGACCAGGCCGCCCGCCAGGCCCCCGGCGCAGCCGCCCACCAGGGCGGTGAGGGAGGCGGGCGCCGACGACGGGTCGACGGGGTTCGCGGCGCGCGAGAACTGGACCAGACGTACGCCCGTGCTCGACTCGGTGTGCTTGCCGTTGACGGTCAGCGAGCGGGCCACCGCGTTGGCGATGCCGGCGGCCTCGGCCGGCCGCTGCGAGGTGCCCGTGATGGCGATCATCGGCGCGTCCGGCGAGGTCGCCGTCTGCACATTGCGGCGGATCGTGTCGGCGGGGACGCCCGCCCAGGCCTGCGCGTCGCCGATCACCGCGACCTGCGTCGCGACCCGCCCGTACGCCTGGGCGAAGCCGAGGGCGGTGGCGGGGTCCGACTTGCCGGTGGGCGTGACCACGACATAGCTGGTCGCGCTGTACTCGGCCGGCCGCGCCAGCCCGTACACGCCGCCCGCCACCGTGCCGAGCAGCGCGCACGCGGGCAGCGGCCACCATCTCGGCAGCGCCCGGGTGCCCCGGTGGGACCGCATCGGGGCACACGCCCTGCGGGATTCGCTCATGGTGCGCTCACTCCTGAGGTGACTGAGGTGACTGAGGGGTCCGAAGGGGCGGAGGGAACTTGCTTGCCGAGTACGGGAGTCGTGCCGTGCAGGGCCGCCTCGTAGACCGCCGTCAGGCGGGCCGCCGCAGCGGCCACCGTGTAGTGCTCCACGGCCGGGGGTACGGGCAGGCGTCCACCCGCCGTGTCGCGTACGGCCCGCAGGGCGTCGGTGAAGCCCGCCGCGTCGGCCCGTACCGCGCCCGGCGCCTGGCCGGGGGGCAGGTCGTCGACGGCGGGGCAGGTCGTGTAGACGACCGGGAGGCCCGCCGCCAGGGCCTCGACCACGGCGAGGCCGAACGCCTCGTCGGCGGAGGGGGAGGCGAGGACGTCCATCGCGGCGAGGAGGGAGGGCAGGGCGAGGCCCCCGCCCGTACCGCCGCCCGTACCGCCGCCCGCGCCCTCGTACGCGCACTCGCCCGCGAAGCACACCCGCCCGGCCACCCCGAGCCGTGCCGCGAGGGCCCGCAGCGCCGCCTCCTGCTCCCCGGCGCCCACCAGCAGCAGATGCGCGCCGGGCAGGTGGGCCAGGTCCCGGACGAGGGTGTCGAAGCGTTTGCCCGCGACCAGGCGGCCGACCCCGCCGACGACGAAGGCGTCCTGCGGCAGGCCCAGGAGGGTGCGCGCCTGGGTCCGTACGACCGCGTCGAAGCGGAAGCGGTCCGCGTCGATGCCGTTGGGCACCACGTGGATGCGGCGGGCGGGCACGCCCCACTCCCGCAGCCGCCGCGCGATCGTCGCGGAGACGGCGACCGTGGAGGTGCCGAGCCGCTCCGACGCCAGATACAGCGCGCGCACCCCGGCGCCGAGCGGGCGGCCCTCGATGGTGGCGGCGCCCAGTGAGTGCTCGGTGGCCACGACCGCGCGCACCCCGGCGAGCCGGGCGGCGGCCCGCCCGTACAGGCAGGCGCGGTAGAGGTGGGTGTGGACCAGGTCGTAACGGCCCTGGCGGATCAGGCGGGTGAGGCGGGGGAGTGCGCTCAGGTCGCGGTTGCCGGTCATGCCGAGGTGTCTCACGTTCACCCCGTCGGCGGCCAGGCCTTCGGCGACGGCGCCCGGGTTGGTGAGGGTGACCACCTCGCAGGATACGGGCAACTTCCGTACGAGTAGGCGCAGTTGCTGTTCGGCGCCGCCCACGCCGAGGCCGGTGATGACGTGCAGGACTCTCACGGGGCCTCCGGGTCCGGTACGCGTGCGTCGCTCCGCTCGATCGGTTCGCTCGGTGCGCGTGGCGGGCCGAGCACCGCCGGGCGGTCCTCGGGGACGAACCCGGCTCCCGGGCCGTCCCCGGGCGGGCGGCGCCGCCAGCGGTGCAGCCGGCGTTTGAGGTGCAGGCGCAGCGCGGTGTCGTTCTCGCCGAAGTGGATGCGCGGCAGGGCGTAACGGCCGGTCAGGGGGCCGGGGTCGATGGCGCAGGCGTAGCTGTAGCCGGCCGCGCGCACCGCGTCGAGGGCCCGCTGGTCGACCGTTCCGTACGGGTAGCAGAAGCCCAGCACGTCGCGGCCGGTAAGCGAGCGCAGCAGGGCGCGGCTGTCCTCGGTCTCGCGGCGCAGGGTGTCGTCGTCGGCGGTGGTGAGGTCGGTGTGGAGCAGGCCGTGCGAGCCGATCTCCATGCCCCAGGTCAGGGCGCGCCGGATGCCGTGTTCGTCCAGGAGCGGGCGGCGCGGGCCGAGCGGGTCCCAGTCGTTGGCGCCGCCCAGGCGCCCGGGCAGGGCGAACAGGGTGGCGGTGCAGTCGTAGCGGCGCAGCAGCGGCAGCGCCTCCTCGGTGAAGTCGGCGTACCCGTCGTCGAAGGTCAGCCCGACCAGGCGGGTGCCGCCGCCGCCCGCGCGGGCCCGCAGCAGCTGGGCCATGCCGACGCCGAGCAGCCCCCGGGCGCGCAGCCAGCGCAGCTGCCGCTCCAGACGGCGGGGGGTGACGGTGATGTTGTACGGGTCGTCCGCGCGGGCGTCGGCGCGGGCGCCGACCGAGTGGTACATCGCAGCCCACAGGGCAGGGGTGTCAACGGGCATGCCTCAGCCTTCGGGTGACGGGGCGGGACATCAGACGGAACAGGGTCAGGAGGAGAGTGAGGGGGGCGAAGCCGCGTACGCGGGCGGCGCGGGCCAGGGCGAGGAAGACGGCCACGGCCGCGAGCGCGCCGGTGGCGATCGCGGCGACGGGGTCGGCCACCCGGGTCGCGCACCACCAGCAGACGGCGGTGGCCCCGGCCCCGGCGGCGGTCAGTTTCAGCAGTTCGCCGCCGACCCGGCCCCGGGCGAGCCCGACCGAGCGGCGGTCGGTGCCGGCGAGCAGCAGCAGGGCGCCGGTGACGATGCCGAGCGCGTTGGCGGCGGCGATGCCGCGCGCCCCCCAGAGGGGCGCGGCCCACGCTCCGGCGGCGGCCGTCACCGCGAGGCAGACCAGCATGGTGGCGGCCGGGTACCAGGTGGGGCGGGCCGCCGAGAAGTAGGAGCGGACCAGGACGCCCACCATGGTCTGGGCGAGCAGGCCCAGTGCGTACACGCGCATCACGGAGGCGGTGGCGGCGGTGTCGGCCGGGCCGAACGCGCCGCGCTGGAACAGCACCTCGACGATCTGGCGGGCGCAGCCGATGACGACGGCGCCGCCGAGCAGCACGATCGCGCCCGCCACCATCAGGTCGCCCTCGACGCGCCGCCGGGCAGCCTCGGTCTCGCCCGCAGCCAGCGCCCGGGCGACCACGGGGAAGGTGACCGTGCAGAGCATCAGGGAGAGCACCATCGGCATCTGCGCCACTTTCTGGGCGTAGTTGAGGTGCGAGATGGCCCCGGCGGGCAGCGGGGCCGCGAGGTGGCGCTCGACGAGGGTCTGGCACTGGCGGCTGAGCGCGAAGACGACGACGGGGGCGACCATGGCCAGGCGCAGGGCGCCGGTGGACTGCTTCGGGGCGGCGGAGTGCTTCGGTGCGGAGTGCTTAGGAGCGGAGTGCTTCGGGGCGGAGGGTTTCTCGGGGCCGGGCAGTGCGCGGGGCGCGGGCAGTCTGCGGGGTCCGGGGCCCGAGTGCCGGCCGCGACGCCGGCCGCCGCGCGGGCGTGCGGCGCGCCCCAGCAGGCCGTGCAGCCACCCGTCGCCCCACGGTGCCCCGGGCCGGCCCGTCCGCCGCATCCCCCGCCACAGCGACGGCGCCTGGGCCGCCACCATCAGCCAGCCGCCGGCCGCGACCCCGGCCGCCGCCGCCCGTACGCCCCAGTGGCCGCCGAAGGTGAGCAGGACGGCGATGATGCCGATGTTGTACGCCACGTAGATCGTCGCCGGGGCGAGGAAGCGGCCGTGGCCGCGCAGCGCGGCGCTGCAGTATCCGGCGAGCCCGAAGGAGAGCGCGCAGGTCGAGGTGGCGCGGGTGCAGTCGACGGCCAGCTGCGGCTCGGGCAGCCCGGGGGCGAGGAGCTCCACCAGGGCGGGCGCCGTCGCGATCAGCAGCGCCGCGACCGCCGCCAGCGCCAGCATGAGGCGGGGCAGGGTGGCAGCTACCAGCGCCCGGACCGGGTCGGGGCCGCCGTGCCCGCGTCGCACCGCCGCGAGGCTGAACGCCGGTACGAGCACGAGGGCGAGCCCGTCCTCGATGAGCAGCGTGGCCGCGACCTCCGGCACCGTCCACGCCACCAGGAACGCGTCGGTGCCGGTGTCCGCGCCGAAGACGTGCGCGAACGTCTGGTCGCGCAGCAGCCCGAGCACCGCCCCCGCCACCGTCAGCGTGGCGGTGACGGCGGCCGCCCGGGCCAGGAACCCGCCGGAGGGGGAGTGCGGGCGGTGGCCGTCGGTCTGACGGTCCGCCGGCGCGGGCCCGGGCAGCGTACGGGAGGCGTCGCTCATCGCCGTGCGGCCTCCCCGGTGTCGTCCCGGCGGCCCAGCGCCCACCACGCGGCCAGGCCGAGCGCGAAGGAGGTCAGGATGGTGGAGGGGCCGCCGATGTCGCCGTAGAAGAAGTCGACGAGGAGCCAGAGGAGCAGGCCGGTGGCCGCCAGCCCGCAGTCCCGGTCCCCGTGGTGGCCCGGAGCCCCGGCCGCCGTGTACAGGCGGCGCAGTGCGCACACGAGGAGCGCCGCCCAGCCCGCCACCAGCGTGCACACCCCCACCAGGCCCTGTTCGCCCAGGACCAGGAGGTACATGTTGTGCGGGGAGAGCAGCGGCTGGCGGCGGAAGGCGGCGCCCGCGCCCGCCGTGTCGCTGCCGGAGGACAGCGCGAGCGGGGCATGGCTGTCGCGGTGGGCCGGGAAACCCTTGAGGCCGACGCCGGTCAGCGGCGACTCGCGCCACATCGAGGCGGCCGCGCTCCACAGCGTGTACCGGTCGGTGACCGACTGGTCGGGCGCGTCGGCCACTTGGGTGATGCTGCTCAGGCGCTCCTGGAGCAGCGCGGTCCCGGCCCCGGCGCCGCCCACCACGACCACGGCGAGCGCGACGGCGGTCACCGCGACGCGCAGGGCCCGCCGTACGCCCGCCAGGAGCAGCACCACCAGGCAGGTGACGGCCGTCGCGATCCAGGCGCCCCGGCTGAACGACAGCGCGAGCGGCAGGAGCAGCAGCCCCGCGCACACCAGCGCGGCCGGACGCTGGGCGCGGCCCGCGCGGCCCGCGCGGGCGTCGGGGGCGTCGGGGGCGAGCGCGAAGGCGACCGCGGCCACCAGCCCGTAGGCGACGACGGTGGCCATGCCCATGATGTCGGAGGCGCCGAAGGTGCCGACCGCTCGGATGTCCTCGCCCATGTACGAGGCGCCGGTCACGGTGAGGTACTGGTGGACGCCCACCGCGCCCTCGAACAGGGCGAGCGCCACCAGCGCCGCGGTGACCACCGTGAAGTCCCGCCGGTCGCGCACCAGGAGCAGCACCGAGACGGGTACGAGGACGAAGATCTGGAGGTAGCGGGCCATCCCGGCGAGCGCCTCGCCCGGGTCCCCGGCCCCGGCGGCGGCCACCGCGATCCCGGCGGCGGCGACCGCGAACACCCCGGCCGCGAGCCGCGTCAGGGGCCGCGCCCCGGACCGCAGCGACGAGCCGAGCGCCCACAGGACGAGGACGCCGGAGGCGGCGTCCGCGAGCGTTCCGGTGCCCGAGTCCTCGGCGCCCGCGCCGCCCGGCGGCCCCACCGCGAGCAGGGCGAGGACGGCGAGCAGCGGCAGCAGGTGCGCGTGGCGGCGTACGGCGGCCGTCGCTAAGGCGGGAGGAGCTGCGGTCCGGGGCATCGCCGCCGCGGTCTCACCCATCGTCAGCTCCCCGTCGGACGTACCAGGGACGCCGCCGTGCGCAGCAGTACGCACACGTCCTGCCAGGGCGACCAGTGGTCGATGTAGTAGTTGTCGTACCGGGCCCGGTCCTCGATGGAGGTGTCCCCGCGCAGCCCCTCGACCTGGGCGAGGCCGGTGACGCCGACCGGCATCCGGTGCCGGGCCGGGTAGCCGGGGAGGGTCTGGCCGAACTGGGCGACGAAGTAGGGCCGTTCGGGGCGCGGCCCCACCAGGCTCATGTCGCCGCGCACCACGTTCCACAGGTTGAGGAGCTCGTCCAGCGAGGTCAGCCGCATGACGTGGCCGGTGCGGCTCATCCGCGCGTCGTCGGCGACGCTCCACCGGGTGGCCGCCTCGTGGGCGTCGGCGGGGCGCAGCGTACGGAACTTGCAGAGCGTGAAGGGGCGCCCGTCGCGTCCCACGCGCTCCTGGCGGAACACCACGCCGGGTCCGTCGCTGGTGCGCAGCAGCACCGCGCACACCGCGAGCACGGGCGCGGCGAGCAGCAGCGCCGGCAGGGCCACACACAGGTCGAGCAGCCGCTTCACGGCGAACCCGGGACGGCTCATGCCGGCCGCCTGCACCCGGCGCACGGGGAACCCGGCGAGCTGGGCTCCCCGCACCGCCCCGCCGCCCGCCCCGGGGGCGCGGGTGTCGACGTACCACAGGGCGCAGCCCCAGCCCTCCAGTTGGCGCAGCAGTACGGAGTGGGAGTGGTCGGCGGCGTCCGGGTCGGTGAACAGGATGTCGCGGACGCTGTTCTGGATGACCGCGCGCTGCACCTCCTCGATGGTGCGCAGCACCGGCACCCCGGTCGGTTCGGGCACCGGCTGGAGCACCGGGACCACGACGCCGACGGGCCGGATCCCGCCCTGCGGGCGCCGCCCGAGCGCGGCCGTCACCCTGAGCGCCGCCGTCGCCGGGCCCACCACGAGGGCGGAGCGCGGCGAGCGCGCCGCGCTCCGCCTGCGCACCCCGTACGCCCCGGCCCGCGCCGCCACGCTCACCGCCGTCTGTACGGCGCAGGAGGCGGCAAGGACCGAGAGCCCGAGCGCGGGTCCCGGCCGCACGGCCGCGAGGACGCACCACGCGACGGCCGCCCGGAAGACGATCGCGGGCACCTCGTCCAGGACGCCGCGCGCCATGGTGATCCCGCCCGGCCGGTACAGCCCGGCGTGCCCGTTCAGGACGAGCACGCACAGCACCAGCGCGGCGGCCGCCGGGCGCGGCAGTCCCGCGCCGCCGGCCGCCGCCCCGAGCAGCACGGCGCAGCCGTCCGCGGCCATCAGGAAGGTGTCCGTACGGGGCCGGGGCGCGGGCCGCGCGGGCAGCGGCGGCGGGGCGGCGGACGCCCTGCCGGGCCCCGCCACCACCGAAACGGCCCCCGCCGCACCCCCGCCGCCCCGGCGCGGACCCGCCGGGGAAGGAACGCCCCCTCCTGGGGAGGGGACGGTGTTGTCCGCAGTCACTTGTTGGTGGGTTCCCTGCACTCGGAGCGCCGGGCGCCGGACAGTTCGCGGTAGAGGTCCGCGATCGCTTCCGCCGTCTGGCGCACATCGTGGGTGGTGGTCACGTGCTGGTGGCCCTGGTCGCCCAGGGCGGTGCGCAGCGGCGCGTTGACGAGCAGCGCGCCGATGGACCGGGCCAGCGCCTGCGGGCTGTCCGGCGGGACGAGGCAGAACAGCGCGTGCCCGGGCGGCAGGCTCTGTGAGGAGCCGCCCACATCAGTAACGACGACGGGTTTCTGGCAGGCCATCGCCTCCAGGGGCGCGAGCGCCATGCCCTCCCAGCGGGACGGCAGGACGACGACGTCGGCGGCCCGGTACCAGGGGGTGACGTCGTCGACGGCCCCGGCGAACAGGACGGACGGGGGCGCGGCCGCCCGCAGGGCCGCTTCGTCGGGGCCGTCGCCGACCAGGACGAGGCGGGCGGCGGGCAGTTCGGCGGACAGCGCCCGCCAGGCGTCGAGGAGTACGTCCTGGCCTTTTTGGCGGCACAGCCGCCCCACGCACACCACCAGTGGCGCGTCGGCGTCCACCCCGTCGAGCGCGGCAAGTCGCGCGCGCGGGTTCTCGCCGGGTGCGGGCGGGCGGTAGCGGTCGAGGTCGACGCCGTTGGGGATGACCACCGCGCGGGTACGGACCCCGGCGTGCTCGCCGGTGCGGCGCTCGCCCTCGCTGACGCAGACCACCCGAGCGGTCCAGCGCACCGCGGCCCGCTCCCACGCGCGCGAGGCGAGCGCGACGGGGCCGGTGACGGCCTCGAACGACCAGGCGTGCGGCTGGAACACGGTCGGCACCCGCCCGCGCACCGCGAGCCGCGCGGCCACCCCGGCCTTGGCGCTGTGCGCGTGGACGACGTCGGGCTTGATGCGGCGGATGAGGCGGGCGGCCCGGAGGGTCTCGCCGAGCAGGCCGGGTCCCGGGGCGCGGGCCGCCTCCCAGGCGTACGTGTCGGCGCCGAGCCGGGCCGCCTCCGCGCCCAGGTGCCCCGCGCCCGGGCAGGCCACCGACACCCGCATCCCGCCCAGGAGCTGATCCCGCACCAGATCGGCGACGACCCGGGCCACTCCGCCGTCGACGGGCTGCACGAGGTGCAGGACGTGTACGGGTCCGGGTCCGGGTCCGGGTCCGGCTTCGGCCTCGGCCTCGGCCTCGGCCTCGGCTTCGGGGAATTGCGGCTGCACGCGCAGTCACTCCGCTCATCTGAAGGTATTCGTAAGCGGACCGCCGAACGGGTGTCGTTCCCCCGGGTCGGTCACGGAATTCCGAATTGCTGAGCCGGATGGCTGAGCATCCGACTTGCTGCCGTTTCGCTTGGTCAATGGGTGGGGAGCAACTGTAGCCGTATTCACCGCCGGGGGCCGCCATGAATGTGTTTCGGAGTGTCCCATCGGGTGATCATCCGTATTCAATCGTAAACAGCCTCGTTGATGGAGTACCCAACTTTGGCGTGAAAGGAAAAAGTGATGAATCGAATTGTCAAGTCGTAGCAATGGTGGGTACGAGCGCCGCCGGCGTGGTGCTCGGCGCCGGTGTCGCGGGCGCCGACAGCCACGCGGACGGCGAGGTGACCCACTCCCCGGGCGTCCTGTCCGGCAACCTCATCCAGGTGCCGGTCCACGTGCCCGTCAACGTCTGCGGGAACTCCGTCAACGTGGTCGGCCTGCTGAACCCCGCCTTCGGGAACGTCTGCAAGAACGACTGACGTTCCCTCACGTAGGGCCGCACGGCCCTGCCGTACGCAGACCGCCCTTCCCCCGCGGGGGAAGGGCGGTCTCGCACGTCGGGGGCCTGCGGCGGCTGGGCCGTACGGGGTGTCCCCGCACGATTGGCCCTACGGTCCGTCAGCTCGCCGCCACCGGTTCTCCCAGTTCACGGACGTGAGGGTATGTCAGTCGATCACATGGTGTGATCATCCGGTTGCAGGCGTGTAGGTGCCCGCACATGGTGAGGGAAAACCTCCCCTCACCGAAGGAGACCCCTTCCATGCGTGGTCGCGCCTCTCGTCGTCTCACCGCCACTGCCGTCTCCGCCGCGATGCTTTTCGGCGTCGCGGGTGCCACGGGCACCGCGATGGCCGCGGAACAGCCCGAGGAGCGGCCGGTGGTCGCCCCGGCCGACGTCGCCCCCCTGCCCCCCGTGCCGGGGCTCGACGCGGTGCTCGCTCCGCTCAAGGCGGTCGGTCCGGTCGGGCCGGTGCTCGGCGCGGCGACCGAACTGCTCACCGCGGTGGCCAAGGGCGGTCTGTCCCCCGAGGCACTCACCAAGCTGGTGGACGCCCTGAAGGACGCGATTGCCAAGCTGCTGGCGGCCCTCGGTCCCCCGGCCGTGGCGACGCCCCCGGCGGCCTCGGTCGTCCCGCCCCCGCCCCTGCCCCTGCCGCTCCCGCTGCCCAAGCTGCCCGTGGCGAAGGCGGCGGCGCATCGCGCCCCGGCGGCCGCGGACCCCGTGGCGGACGCCGTGGCCGCGTTGCAGAAGGCCGTGGACCAGCTGGTCAAGGACCTCACGGCCCTCAATGTCCCTGGAGTCGTGGCCGATGCCACGGCAGCGGTCGGCGCCCTGCTCAAAGCGCTCTTGAGCGCCGTGCTCGGCAGTGGCCTGCCCGGCCTGCCCAAGCTGCCGCTCCCCGAGCTCCCCAAGCCGCCCCTGCCGCTCCCCCTCCCGCTGCCGGTCTCCTGAGCGCATCACCCCCTTACCGCAGCCCACGCGCGAGGCGCCGGTCCCGTCCGGGACC
>NZ_JBHWUR010000095.1:0-29676 GCF_042737755.1 Streptomyces sp. NPDC059994 | reverse complement strand
GAGGCGGTCTCCGAAGTGAACCGGTCACCCGTGAGCTGCATCCCGTCACCCGAATCACCCGCGAAGCGAATGATCACCCGATCAAGGCGCTTGACCTCTTTCGTGCCCACGGGTTGGCGCTGCTCACCGACGAGGGCCTCATCGGCCCCGTCTGCCTGCTCGGCTGGCGTACTGACCTGGCTGGTCACTGAACTGGACCTCCCTGGGACGGGCTGCTCGGGCGCGCCCGGAGAACCGGTCGCTCCAAAGCCCACCCTACGTCGGTAAGGGTCGCCTTCCCTGGATGGATCGCATCCTGGACGCCCTTTTGAGATGGTCCAATGCCCCGGTTTGTCATATTTCAGTCGCCCCCCGGCTCCGTCTGGTAAGACGCCCCTCGCTCGGTCTTTGGTTGTAGGCCGCTACCCTGCCCGACTCATCTGACAGGGTGTCAGGTGTTCAGGAATTGAGATAGGTCAGCACCGCGAGCACCCGGCGGTGGTCGCCATCACTTGGGGAGAGGCCCAGCTTCAGGAAGATGTTGCTCACGTGCTTCTCGACGGCGCCGTCGCTCACGACCAGCTGTTTCGCGACCGCGTTGTTCGTGCGCCCCTCGGCCATCAGGCCGAGGACCTCGCGCTCGCGCGGCGTGAGCCCGGCCAGTACGTCCTGCTTACGGCTGCGGCCGAGCAGCTGGGCCACCACCTCGGGGTCGAGGGCGGTACCGCCCTGGGCGACCCTTACGACGGCGTCCACGAACTCCCTGACCTCGGCGACGCGGTCCTTGAGCAGATAGCCCACTCCGCGGCTGGAGCCGGCCAGCAGTTCGGTGGCGTACCGCTCCTCCACGTACTGCGACAGCACGAGTACGCCCACACCGGGGTACAGCTTCCGCAGCAGCACCGCGGCCCGTACGCCCTCGTCGGTGTGGGTCGGCGGCATCCGTACATCCGCGACCACCACGTCCGGCAGCGCGTTCTGGTCGGCGAGCTCGCCGACGATCTTGACCAGCGCGTCTCCGTCGCCGACCCCGGCGACGACGTCGTGCCCCCGGTCGGTCAGCAGGCGGGTCAGTCCCTCCCGAAGCAGCACTGAATCCTCGGCGATGACGATCCGCACCCTGTCCTCCACGATCTGCAGCCCCCCGGCTCGGTGTTGCTCGGCTGTGCACACCCGACGGCTGTGCCCACCCAGCATCCCAGCATCCGGACCGCGCTGCGCGAAATCCCGAGGGCGAAGAGGGGGGCGGGGGTTTCGTCTGCGGGTTCGGTGGGGGCTGGTCGCGCGGTTCCCCGCGCCCCCTGAGCCATAACGGGGCCCGGCCACATTTCAGCCCCTCCGGCGTTTGAGGAGCGGGGTCCGGGGGCGGAGACCCCAAAGCGGCGGCAGGGGGCGGAGCTCCCGCCCCTCAGGGGCGCGGGGCTGTGGCAAGAGCGGCTCCGCCGCGTGGCCGCGACCAGCCACAGACGGCCCGCAGCCGAACGGAGTTCGGGGCTCAGCCCCGCAACGGGGTCCGGGGGCGCGGTCCCAGGGAAGCCCACCCCACCCCCGGAGGCCGCGCGGCGGAGCCGTAAATGTCACAGCGGGAAGGGGCGAGGTGGGGCCACTACGCCCGCCACGGCAGCTCCGCCGTGACCGTCGTAGGCCCGCCCCGGGGCGAATCCACGACCAGAATCCCGTCCACCGCGTCCAGCCGTTCCGCGAGCCCCGCGAGCCCGGACCCGCCGTCCACCGACGCCCCGCCCCGCCCGTTGTCCGTGACCTGCAGCATCAGCCGGTCCTGAGCCCGCCACACATCCACCCCGGCCCGGCTCGCCCCACTGTGCTTGCTCACGTTCTGGAGCAGCTCGGAGACGGTGAAGTACGCGATCCCCTCGATGGCCGGCACGGGGCGGCCCGGCAGATCCACCTCCACCTGCACCGCCACCGTGCACCGCGAGGCGACGGACGACAGCGCGGCGTCCAGGCCGCGGTCGGTCAGGACGGCGGGATGGATGCCCCGGGCCAGGTCGCGCAGCTCCTGGAGCGCCACCTTCACCTCGCCGTGCGCCGAGTCCACCATCCGCGCCGCCGCGTGCGGATCCTCGGTGAGCTTTTCCTTCGCAAGGCCCAGATCCATCGCGAGGGCGACCAGCCGGGCCTGCGCGCCGTCGTGCAGATCCCGCTCGATGCGCCGCAGGTCCGCCGCGGACGTGTCCACGACCACGCCCCGGTCCGACTCCAGCTCCACCACCCGTTCCTCAAGCCGCGACGGCCCGAGCAGCCCGAAGAGAAGACCCCGGTCGACGTACGCGAACCCCCGGATGACCCACGGCACGGCGAGCGTGACGACCAGTCCGACCAGCACGGTCAGGGTGATCTCGAACGGCGAGTCCAGATAGAAGTCGTGCGTCCCGTCCCCGTACAGCTGGAGTCCGTCCTGCCCGGTGTACATGGGGAACACCCACTGCCACAGCGGGTACGTCAGCAGCCCCCACCCGTACACCCACAGCGACAGCGAGACCACGAACGAGAAGAGCGCCCACGGGAAGTGCAGCACCGAGTACAGCAGATGGCGCCAGGAGACCCCGCTCTTCAGCACGGCTCCGATCCAGGCCATCCCGCGTTTGCCCCGCACGGGCTGCGGCGCGGCCACGTTCACGCCGAGCAGTGCGCGCGCCCGCTTGCGCTCCAGCGTGCCGAAGGCCCGGCACCCGACGAGTCCGGCCGCGAGCACCGGGATCCCGAGGAACGTGATCAGCAGCCCGGCGCTCAGCGACACCATGACGATGGCCCAGGCGAACATGACGATGCTGATCGGCAGGCTGAGCAGCAGATAGCCGAACTCACGGAACGTCCGGGCCTCCAGCGGCGCGCGGAGCGCCGGCGGAAGGAAGTGCCGCCGTGCAGGCCGCTGCCCGTACTCCGTCTCCATGATCATCGGTCCGTCCGTTCCGTTTCCGCTGATGCGGCCGATGCGGCCGATGCAGCTGCTGTAAGCGTGGCCGCGTTCTCGTACGTACAAGACTGCTGGTCGCGGCCGCCCCGGACCATGGAGCCGGTCACCGTCTTGGGCGGGGGGTTTTCCCTACCCCGGCTCCGGGGCCGGCCCTACTCCTTCGGCCCCCGGGCCCGCCACGGCAGCTCCGCCGTGACGATCGTCGGGCCGCCCGGCGGCGAGTCGAGCACGAACAGCCCGTCCACGGCGCCAAGGCGTTCGGCGAGACCCGCCATGCCCGTACCGCCGTCAAGCCGCGCGCCCCCGCGCCCGTCGTCCTCGACCTGGATGAGCAGCCGGTCGCCCGCCCGCCACACCTCCACCGAGGCCGCCCGCGCGCCGCTGTGCTTGCTGACGTTCTGGAGCAGCTCGGAGACGGTGAAGTACGCGATGCCCTCGATCGCCGCCGCGGGCCTTTCCCGTACGTCCACCGTCACCTTCACCGGCACCGTGCAGCGCGAGGCGACCGACGACATGGCGGCGTCCAGGCCCCGGTCGGTGAGGACCGCCGGGTGGATGCCCCGGGCCAGGTCACGCAGCTCCTGGAGGGCGAGCTTGACCTCGCCGTGCGCCTCGTCGACCATCGCCGCCACGGTTTCGTCGGCCTGGCCCTCCAGGAGCTTCTCCTTGGCGAGGCCGAGTCCCATGGCGAGGGCGACGAGCCGGGCCTGCGCGCCGTCGTGCAGATCGCGTTCGATCCGGCGCAGATCGGCCGCCGCCGTGTCCACGACCACCCCACGGTCCGACTCCAGTTCGGCGATCCGCCGCTCCAGGTCGTCCGAGGGCGAGAGCAGCGCCCGCACCATCGCCCGGTCGGCGTTGGTGAGCACCCGGGCGATGAACCCGAGCACCGGCCACGCCACGAACAGGCTGACCATCGTGACGCCGAAGGTCAGCACGCCCCAGGGCAGCCGGATGAACTCGTAGAGCACATTCCGCCAGCCCACCGGGTCCTTCAGGCTCGTCCACAGCCAGCGCAGGGTCCCGCCGCGCGCGCCCTTCCGCAGCGCCCGGGCCGGGATCGGCGTGGGCTCGTCGATCCGTACACCGAGCAGCGCGCGCGCCCGCGCACGCTCCAGCTTGCCCAGCTGACGGGCGCCGACCAGACCGACCGCGAGCAGCGGCAGGCCGATCACGGTGACCGAGAGGCCGGCGCCGGTGAAGACCAGCACGGCCACGTAGACGAAGCCGATGAGCGCCATCGGCAGATTGGCGAGGAGATGCGCGATCTCCTTCCAGGTCTGCCGGTCGTAGGCGAACCGCGCGGGCGGCAGCCTCTCGTCGTCGGACGGCTGGTCGTGCGGCTGGTCGTACGACGGGTCGTGCGGCAGGCCGGGCGGCTGGTCGTGCGGCCGGCTCTGCGGCCGGTCGGACCGCCGCCCGGACCGTCGGCCGGCTCTGCGGCTCGGCCGCTGCTCGTCGCGGAAGGTGCTGGTCATGAAGGCAAGCCTGCCGGGCCGCGCGGCCCGGCGCCATGGGGTGGCTAGGCGGGTTCCGCCTGGGGAAAACCCCACCCCCGGTGCCGCCCACGACGTTCCGGAGCCACGCGCGCCAACGCGATCGGGTCACGCCCCTGGTCCTCTTCCGGACACGGGGGCGGTGCGCGCCGGGACGCCGCCGCCCGGGCGTCAGGTGTGCAACCTGCGTGAGACACCTGCTTACGCCGTCCTTAGCAGGGCCTAGACTCCCGTGCGTACAGATCGTCGAACAGACTGCAACGAAGCAACGAGGTCAGGGAGCGAGGGGCGGACGTGCCGGAACCGACCGTACGCCAGCTGTCGGCGGACTACTTCCACAGCTATTCGGTCGTCGGACTGCTCGCCGTCGTCGGCGTGCTCTTCGTCGCGGTGGCCTTCGGGGCCGGGCGCCTGCTGCGGCCGGTGGTCCCGACGCCGGAGAAGCTGCTCACGTACGAATGCGGAGTGGACCCCGTCGGCGAGGGCTGGGCGCACACCCAAGTGCGCTACTACGTCTATGCCTTCCTGTACGTGATCTTCGCCGTCGACTCGATCTTCCTCTTCCCGTGGGCGACGGTCTTCGCCGCCCCCGGATTCGGCGCGGCCACGCTGGTCGAGATGTTCATCTTCCTCGGCTTCCTGGCCGTGGGACTGCTCTACGCATGGAAGAAGGGCGTCCTCGAATGGACGTGACGTCTCCGGATCCCCAGTTCCTGCCCACGCCGAAAGTGGCCGAAAACGGCGCTCCGGCGCCCGCCGGGGCCTCGGCCGTGCAGGGCCAGCGCCTGGGCGTGCTCTCGCGCCTGGCGCCCGAGCCGATGAAGGTGGTCCTCAACTGGGGCCGCCGTTACAGCCTCTGGGTGTTCAACTTCGGACTCGCCTGCTGCGCGATCGAGTTCATCGCGGCCTCGATGGCCCGCCACGACTTCATCCGGCTCGGCGTGATCCCCTTCGCGCCCGGCCCGCGCCAGGCCGACCTCATGATCGTCTCCGGCACGGTGACGGACAAGATGGCCCCGGCGGTGAAGCGGCTGTACGAGCAGATGCCCGAGCCGAAGTACGTCATCTCCTTCGGCGCCTGCTCCAACTGCGGCGGCCCGTACTGGGACTCGTACTCGGTGACCAAGGGCGTCGACCAGATCATCCCGGTCGACGTGTACGTCCCCGGGTGCCCGCCCCGCCCCGAGGCGCTCCTCCAGGGCATCCTCAAGCTCCAGGAGAAGATCGCCCGCGAGTCCCTGGCCGAGCGCTACGCCACGCAGGCGTCACCGGCGCAGCTCACCAGCGGGCTGGTGACGGCTCCGGCGGCTCCGGCGGCGCCGAGTGCTTCGGGTGCGCCGGGGGCGGCTTCCGCCGGTGGGGCCGGTGGGGCCGGTGGGACTGAGGGGGCTTCCGGGGCCGCAGGGGCCTCCGAGAGCGACACGCCGACGCCGGGGGCCGCGCAGTGACCGCGTACGACCGTCTGCCCGACGCCGTCACCGAGATCTTCGGCGAGGAGGCCACCGCCGAGGAGGCGTACGGCCTCCTCACCGTCGACGTCCCCGCCGGCTCCTGGATCCCCTCGCTGGAGATCGCCCGCGACGAACTGGGCTGCACGTACTTCGACTGGCTCAGCGCGGTCGACGAGCCCGGCACCGGCTTCCGCGTCTGCGCACACGTCGTCTCCCTCGAAGGCCGCCGCGTCCGCCGTCTCCTCGTCCGTACGACCGTGCCCCACACCGCCCCCGTCCTGGCCTCGGCCGTCGACGTGTACGCGGGCGCGGGCTGGCACGAGCGCGAGACGCACGAGATGTTCGGCGTCACGTTCGAGGGCCACCCGAACCTGATCCCCCTCCTCCTCCCCGACGGCTTCGAGGGCCACCCCCTGCGCAAGGACTTCGTCCTCGCGGCGCGGGTCGCCAAGGCCTGGCCGGGCGCGAAGGAGCCGGGGGAGTCGGAGCACGGCGGCCCCAAGCGCCGCCAGATGCTCCCGCCCGGCGTCCCGGACCCGAACGAGTGGGGCCCCCTGAAGGGCCAGCTCCCGCCCGCCCCGGCCCGCACCCCGCGCGCCGCCGGCGACCGCCCGGTCCGCCGGACCCGTACGGTCACGGAGGGCTCCGCGACCCAGGCCCCGTCGGCGGCGACAACCGAGGGCGCCGCCGCGACTCCGCGCCGCGCCCGCAGCGCGTCCCAGGGCTCGGCGTCCCAGACGACCCCGTCGACGGACCCGTCCGCCACGGACGCCCCGGCGACCGGAGCCCCGACCCCGGAGGCACCCGCCCCGCGTCCGCGCCGCACCCGAAGCGCCACCGACGGCTCGGCCTCCCAGGCCCCGGAGGCACCGCAGACCCCGGATGCCCCTCAGGCCCCGGATGCCCCTCAGGCCCCTGCGGCACCTGAGGCCCCTGCGGCACCTAAGGCCCCGGAGGCCGCACCGGCCCCGCGGCGCACCCGCAGCACGGACGCCCCCTGGAACAACCCGCGTCCGGCGTTCGAGGACGCCCCGGAGACCCCGGACGCCCCGGAGACCCCGGAGACCCCGGCGGCCCCGGCGGCTGACGAGCCCACCGAAGCTACGGAAGCTACGGACGCTACGGAAGCTACGGACGCAACGGAAGCCACCGAAGCCACGGAAGCCACCGAAGCCACGGAAGCTACGGAAGCCACCGAAGCTACGGAAGCAACCGAAGCAACCGAAGCCACGGAAGCCACCGAGGCGCGGCCCGCCGAATCCGACGGCCGCGGCCGCAGCCGTGGCCGTGGCCGTGGCCCCGGCACCAACAGCACCGACCCCGACCCCGACCCCGAAACCGACACCCCCGCCGGAGGCGAACCCGCGTGAACGACGCACTCGACGTCGCCCTCCGGCTCCTCGTCGTCTTCGCCGTGTTCCTCGTCCTGCCCCTCGTCATCGGGCAGACCGAGCACAAGGTCATGGCCCATATGCAGGGCCGCCTCGGCCCGATGTACGCCGGCGGCTTCCACGGCTGGGCCCAGCTCGTCGCCGACGGCGTGAAGTTCGCGCAGAAGGAGGACGTGGTCCCGGCCGACGCCGACCGCCGCGTCTTCCAGCTCGCTCCCGCCGTCGCCCTGCTCCCGTACCTCCTCGTCCTGGTCGCGATCCCCGTCGGTCCGAGCGAGGGCGCCGTCGGCCAGGTCGTCGACGCGGGCATCTTCTTCGTACTCGCAGTCATGGGCGTCGGCGTACTCGGCTCGCTCATGGCGGGCTGGGCCTCGGCCAACAAGTTCTCCCTCCTCGGCGGACTGCGCACCGCCGCCCAGCTCCTCGCGTACGAGCTGCCCATGCTGCTCGCCGCCGCCTCCGTGGCGATGGCGGCCGGCACGGTCTCCCTCCCCGGCATCCTCAACGCCTTCGAGTGGTGGTGGCTGCCCTGGCAGATCGTCGGCGCCCTGGTCTTCTTCATCGCCGGGCTCGCCGAACTCCAGCGCCCGCCCTTCGACATGCCCGTCGCCGACTCCGAGATCATCTTCGGCGCGTACACCGAGTACACGGGCCTGCGCTTCGCCCTCTTCCTCCTCGCCGAGTACGCCGGGATCGTCGTCCTGTGCGGCCTCACCACCGTCCTGTTCCTGGGCGGCTGGCACGGCCCCTTCGGCGCCGACGGGCTCGGCTGGGTGTGGACGCTCCTCAAGACCGCGATCCTCGCCTTCGTCGTCATCTGGCTCCGCGTCAGCTACCCCCGGCTCCGCGAGGACCAGCTGCAGAAGCTCGCCTGGACCACGCTCATCCCGCTCGCTCTCGCGCAGATCGCGCTCACCGGCATCGTGAAGGTGGCGATCAACTGATGCCCCCGATCCCAGGTTCCGGCTTGGCCAAGGGCCTTGCCGTGACGCTGCGCACGATGACCAAGAAGACGGTCACCGCGCAGTACCCGGACGCCCAGCCCGAACTCCCGCCCCGCACCCGTGGCGTGATCGGCCTGTTCGAGGAGAACTGCACGGTCTGCATGCTCTGCGCCCGTGAGTGCCCCGACTGGTGCATCTACATCGACTCCCACAAGGAGACGATCCCGGCCGCCGCCCCCGGCGGCCGCGAGCGCAGCCGCAACGTCCTCGACCGCTTCGCCATCGACTTCTCCCTCTGCATGTACTGCGGTATCTGCATCGAGGTGTGTCCTTTCGACGCGCTGTTCTGGTCGCCCGAGTTCGAGTACGCGGAGACGGACATCCACGAACTCACCCACGAGCGCGACAAGCTCCGCGACTGGATGTGGACCGTCCCGGCCCCGCCCGCCCTCGACCCGGCGGCCGAGGAGCCCAAGGAGATCGCCGCGGCCCGCAAGACGGCCGAGAAGCTGGCCGCCGCGGAGGCAGCCCCCGAGGCCGCCCCGGCAGCAGAGGCGGCTCCCGAGGCCGCCCCCCGGACCGAGGAGGGCCAGGCATGATGCTCCTCGCCAGCGGTCACCACCCGGTGCACCACGGCTTCCTCTCCCCGACCGGGGTCGAGGTCGCGTTCCTGCTCGTCGCCGCGGTGACCTTCGGCGCCGCCGTCCTGACGGTCACGACCAAGCAGCTGGTGCACGCCGCCCTCTGGCTGGTCGTGGCGCTCGGCGGCCTCGCCGTCGAGTACCTCCTGCTCACCGCCGAGTTCATCGCCTGGGTGCAGGTACTGATCTACGTCGGTTCCGTCGTCGTCCTCCTCCTGTTCGGACTGATGCTGACCAGGGCGCCGATCGGCCGCTCCCCGGACGCCGACTCGGGCAATCGATGGGCCGCCCTCGTCGTCGCCCTGGCCGCCGCCGGCTCCCTCCTGTGGGTCGTCGTGGACGCCTTCCGGACGACCTGGACCAACCTCGCCGGGCCCGGCCAGGGCTCGACGAAGGTCTCCGGCTCGATCCTGTTCCGCCACTGGGTGCTGCCGTTCGAAGCGCTCTCCGTCCTCCTTCTCGCCGCCCTCGTCGGCGCGATCGTCATGTCCCGCAAGAGCGGCGACACGGACGGCGCCCCCGGCGACACCCCCAGAGACAAGGAGCAGCGCTGATGCACCTGATCTATCCGGCCGTCCTCGCCGTCCTCCTCTTCTGCACCGGTGTGTACGGAGTGCTCGCGCGCCGCAACGCGATCCTGGTCCTGATGTCCGTCGAGCTGATGCTCAACGCCGTCAACCTCAACCTCGTCGCCTTCGACGTCTGGCTGCGCGACACCCTCCACGCCGGCCAGGCGCTCACCCTGTTCACCATCGCCATCGCCGCCGCCGAGATCGGCATCGGCCTGGCGATCGTCCTGGCGGTGTACCGCAACCGGGGCACCGCGGACATCGACAAGCTCCGCGACACCGCCGAGGGCTCCGGCCCCGACGACCCCGCCGCCCCGGCACAGAAGGCTGAGGCCGCCGCGTGACCACCACGACCCTCGCCGTCCTCGTCCCCCTCCTTCCGTTCCTGGGCGCGGCCGCCGGACTCCTGCTCGGCCGCACCGCCCCCGGTTACGTACGCCCCCTGGCCGTACTGCCGACCCTGGCCGCGTTGGTCCTCGCCGTCGTCGTCGCCGTGGACCAGGGCGGCGGCAAGTCGATCGACGCGTCGAGGCGGCTCACCCCGACCGGGTCCGTCCCGGTCGACCTCGCCCTGCACCTCGACGGCTTCGCCGTCCTCGTCGCCGTGCTTGTCGGCCTGGTGGCGACCTGTGTGCAGCTGTATTCGACCGGGTACCTGCGCGACGACCCGCGCTACCCCTCGTACGCCGCTCTCGTCTCCCTCTTCACCTCCGCGATGCTGCTCGTCGTCTACTCCGGCGACCTGATGGTGCTGCTGGTCGGCTGGGAGATCATGGGCATCTGCTCGTACTTCCTGGTCGGCCACTACTGGGAGACCCGCGAGGCGCGCGCCGCCTCCCTCAAGGCCTTCCTGGTCACCAAGCTCGGTGACGTCCCCTTCCTGATCGGTCTGTTCGCACTGGCCACCGACGCCGGTACGTTCCGGATCACCGGGGTCGTCCAGGCCGCCCTCACCGGCGGGATCGACCACCCCACGCTGATCGCCCTGCTGCTCCTGGCCGGTGTGGCGGGCAAGTCCGCGCAGTTCCCGCTGCACACCTGGCTGCCCGACGCGATGGCGGGCCCGACCCCCGTCTCCGCGCTGATCCACGCCGCGACGATGGTCGCGGCCGGCATCTACTTCGTGGCCCGTCTCCTCCCCGTCTTCGCGGCCTCGGCGGCCGCCCTGACCGTGCTCGCCGTGATGGCCGCCGTCACGATGGTCGGCTCGGCGCTGGCCGCCCTCGCGCAGGACGACATCAAGCGCGTCCTCGCCTACTCGACGATCGGTCAGCTCGGCTACATGTCCGGCGCCCTGGCCGTCGGTGACCGCGGCGCCGCCGTCTTCCACCTCCTTTCGCACGGCGCCTTCAAGGCGCTGCTCTTCCTCGCGGCCGGCGTGATCATCCACGCCGCCGGCACCAACTCGCTGTCCGCCATGTCCCGCATGGACGGCCTCGCCAAGCGCATCCCCGACGCGTACTGGACGATGACCGTCGCCCTGCTCGCGCTCGCCGCCATTCCTCCCTTCGCCGGCTTCTTCTCCAAGGAAGCCGTCCTGTCGGCCGCCGAGCACACCGTCCTCGGCGACAGCACGGTCGCCCCGCAGGGCACCGGCTGGATCGTGCTGATCGCCGGTCTGCTCACCGCCCTGCTGACCGCCGCGTACGCCACCCGCCTGTGGCTGATGGCCTTCCGCGGCAAGGGCGCCCCGGACCCCGCCCTTCCCCAAGCTCTCAACTCCGTTCGAGCAGGGGAGACCCCAAGCCGCCAGCCCGTGGCGATGAACGCCGTGCTCTGGGTGCTCGCGATCCCGTCCATCGGCTTCGGGCTGACCACCGGCTACCTCGACGACTGGTTCGACGGCCACGCGCTCACCCCTGCCCTGACCACCTCGGTACTCTCGACCGGCGTCGCCCTGGTCGGCGGACTCGTCACGTACGCCACCTGGCGGCACACCAGCGCCCTGGCCGCGCGCATCCCGATCGGCGCGGTCGCCGCCCACCCGGAGGCGGACGGAAGCCTGGTCGAGGAAGAGGCCATCGCCAGCCACACCCCGGCCTACGGCGATATCGCCTCGGCGTACGACCCGGCCGACCCGGGCCGCCTCCTGCTCGGCCCGCTGCACCGCCACGCGGCCACCGGCTTCCACCTGGACGCGGTCTACCGGACGCTGTTCGTCCGTCCCGTGCTCGCCGCCGCCTCACTGGTCCGCTTCCTGGACCGCGAGGTCGTCGAGACGTACGTACAAGGCGCGGGCGCCCTTCCCCGCTGGCTGGGCGCGGCCGTGCGCAAGGCCCAGACCGGCAATGTGCAGACCTATCTCAGCGCGCTGCTCGCGGGCTCCGCCGTCCTGGCGCTCGTCGCCGTCGTCCTTGCCAACGCCAACGCCGGATCGTGAGCCGTGATTGATATCAGCGCGTCCGTGATGCAGTTCCTTCTCGCGTTCATCGTGGTCGGCCCGCTCGTCGGCGCGGTGGCGGCGCTGCTGCCCGCCCCGCCCGGACTGAAGGGGAAGTCGCCCGGCCAGGCCGTGCTCCGCCACGGCGTTACGGTCACCGGCGCGATCCTGCTCGCGGCGATCGTCCTGGCGCTCGGCTTCGACCGCGACCACCCGTCGAGGATGCAGGCCACGACGGACATCAAGTGGATCCCCACGCTGAACGTGCGCATCCACCTCGGCATCGACGGCATCTCACTCCCCCTTCTCGTCCTGACCGCGCTGCTGACCTTCCTCTGCGCGCTGTACAGCTACTTCAAGATGCCCGTGGGCCCGTCCCCGAAGGCCTTCGTCGCTCTTCTGCTCGTACTGGAGTCCGGCACCCTCGCCACCTTCGCCGTCCTCGATCTGCTGCTGTTCTTCCTCGCGTTCGAGATGGTCCTCATCCCGATGTACTTCCTGATCGCCCGCTGGGGCGGCGACCAACGGCAGGCCGCCGCCTGGAAGTTCATCCTCTACACCCTGCTCGGCTCCGTCGTGATGCTGCTCGGCCTGCTGCTGATCGGGCTGAAGACCGGCACCTTCGACATGGTGGCACTCGCCACTGACAACGGCCGGGGGATGACCACATCGGTGCAGGTCATCGCCGTTTTGGCGATCGGGATCGGGCTCGCGGTGAAGACCCCGATGTGGCCGCTGCACAGCTGGCTGCCGGACGCCCACACCGCCGCGCCCACCGTCGGTTCGGTGCTGCTCGCAGGCGTGCTGCTGAAGATGGGTACGTATGGATTCGTCCGGATCGTGCTGCCCATCGCCCCCGATGGAATGCACCGGTTCGCCCCGTATCTGGCGGCCTTCGCCGTCGCCGGGATCATCTACGGATCGCTGGCCTGCCTGGCCCTGGCCAAGCGCGGCAACAAGGGCGATCTGAAGCGCCTCATCGCGTACTCCTCGGTCGGCCACATGGGCTTCGTGCTCCTCGGCATCGCGAGCATGACCCCCACCGGCGTCAACGGCGCGCTCTTCGCGAACATCGCCCACGGCCTCATCACCGGCCTGCTCTTCTTCCTGGTCGGCGCCCTCAAGGACCGGTACGGCACGGCCGACCTGGACACCCTCTCCGGCGCGACCGGCGCCGCCCTCTACGGCCGGGCCCCGCGCCTGGGCGGCCTCCTGGCCTTCGCGGCGGTCGCCTCGCTCGGGCTGCCGGGCCTCGCCGGGTTCTGGGGCGAAATGCTGGCCATGTTCGGCGCGTTCGACCCGGCCGACGGCCTCAGCCGCTCCGCCTTCCTCACCTTCGTGGCCATCGCGGGCTTCGGCACGCTGCTCACCGCCGCGTATCTGCTCGTCGTCGTCCGCCGCGTCTGCATGGGCACGCCGGGCACCCAGCCGCACGAGCCCCGGCTCGTGGACGTCCAGGGGTACGAAGCCGCCGCCTGGAGCCCGCTCGTGGCCCTCACCGTCCTCGCCGGCCTCTGGCCCGCGGTCCTCCTCGGCCTCACCGATCCGGCCGTCCACAAGCTCCTCGCAGGAGGCAAGTCGTGACCGTGGCCGCCGCAAGCGCCCCAGCCGCCACCGGCGCCGCAAGCGTCGTCCAGTCCGTGGACTGGCTCGCGATCGCCCCGCCGGTGATCACCGCGTCCGTCGCGCTGATCGTGCTGGTCGCCGACCTCTTCCTGCCGCAGAAGCGCAAGCCGCTGCTCGGCGGGATCGCCATCGCCGGGCTCGGCGCCGCGCTGCTCCTCCTGATCCCGCTCCACAAGTCGACGCGCTCGACCTTCTGCCTCACCACCAACCCCGAGGCGTGCAGCTACACCGTCGACCGCTTCACCCTGGTGCTCCAGTTCGTGGTGCTCGGCGGCGCCCTGCTCACCGCGCTGCTGTCGATGACGGAGCTCACCGAAAGCAACGAGAAGCTGCCCGCGGGCGAGTTCTGGTTCCTGCTGCTCTCCTCGGCCGCCGGCGCCGCCCTGCTGCCCGCCTCCCGCGACCTGGCCACCCTGGTCGTCGCCCTGGAGGTCGCCTCGCTGCCGGCCTTCGCGCTCGTCGGCCTCAAGCGGGGCGACCGGCTGTCCTCGGAGGCGGCCCTCAAGTTCTTCCTCTCCTCGGTGACCGCGACCGCGGTGATGCTGCTCGGCGTCAGCTTCGTGTACGCGGCGACCGGCACCCTGCACCTCACCGAGATCGCCAACCGGCTTGCCGACGTGCCCTACCAGCTGGACACCGTCGCCCAGACCGGAGTCGCGCTGACCCTGGTGGGCTTCGCCTTCAAGACGGCCGCGGTCCCCTTCCACTTCTGGGTCCCCGACACCTACGTGGGCGCGCCGCTGCCGGTCGCCGCCTATCTGTCGGTCGTCGGCAAGGCCGTCGGCTTCTCCGGCCTCATCCTGGTGGCCGTCATCGCCTTCCCGGCGTACGCGGACGTGTGGGGCCCGGCGCTCGCGGTCGTCGCCGCGCTGACGATGACCGTCGGCAATGTGGGCGCGCTGCGCCAGTCGGCCACGCGCGCGTACAGCGCGGTCCGCCTGCTCGCCTGGTCCTCCGTCGGCCAGGCCGGCTACCTCCTGGTGCCGATCGCGGCCGCGGGCTACTCCAGCGACGCCCAGGTCGGCGCGACCGTCGCGTACGCCCTGATGTACGCCGTGGTGAACCTCGGCGCCTTCGCGGTGGCCGCGCTGGTCGCCCGTACGCGGCCGCTGAACCGTATCGCCGACTACCGCGGCCTGTACGCCGAGCGCCCGTTCGCGGCGCTCGCGCTCGGCTTCTTCCTGCTCTGCCTGGCCGGTCTGCCGCCGGGCATCATCGGCCTGTTCGCCAAGGTGACGGTCTTCTCGGCGGCGGTCGACGCGGGCCTGGGCTGGCTGGCGGTCGTCATGGCGCTCAACGTCGTGATCGCCCTGTACTACTACCTGCGGTGGACCGCCGTCCTGTTCCGCGCGCCGGAGGGGGCCGAGGCGCCCGTGGAGGGGGCGGAGGCCGTGGTGGCGGGAGCCGGGAAGACCTCGGCAGGCGCCGGACCGGGCGGGCCCGTTGGTGCCGGTTCCGGTGGCGCTGTGGGTGCCGGAGCCGTGGGCGTGCCCGCCGCGCGCCCCCGCGTCCCGGCCCCGCTCACCGTCGCCATCGCGCTCACCGCGCTCGCCGCCGTCGCCCTGTCGGGCATGCCCCAGGTGGCCCTGCACTTCGCGTCCATCAGCCTTTTCTGACCCGGTCTGCCCAGGCCCGGCCGTCCATCCGGGCCACCGGTTCGCGCAGCGGGTTTGAACTCGGGTGCCCGGACAGGGCAGTGTCGTACGCGCGTACGTGTGCGCACGCGTGCCCGGACGGCGAACGGCCGGGCAGCCGGAGACGACTAGGAGCGAGCAGTGCTGAGCGGGTTCAAGGACTTCATCCTTCGCGGGAACATCGTGACGATGGCCGTCGGTCTGGCCGTCGGATCGGCGTTCACCGCCGTGGTCACCGGCTTCAGTACCGCCTTCATCACGCCGCTCATCGGCCTCGCCACCCGGTCGACGGGCGACTTCACCACGGCGACGTTCAAGGTCGAGGGCGTCGAATTTCCCTACGGGAAATTCATCAGCGCGGCCATCGCCTTCCTGATCACCGCCGCGGTGCTCTACTTCCTCGTCGTCATCCCGATGATGAAGGTGCAGGCGCGGCTCGACCGCGACAGGCCGGTCGACATCAAGGCCGCCCTGCGCGACTGCCCCCGCTGCTACACCCAGATCCCGGGCATCGCCACCCGCTGCGGGCACTGCACCACCGAGCTGGAGCCCGACCCGAAGGCCCTGGAGCTCGCGGGACTGCCCGCGCCGCGCTGACCCACCCGTACGGAGCAGGGCGCCCTCCAGGGCGTGCAAGGGAACCAGCGGTCCTCGTCTGGCGTTGACCAGTACGGGAGCGTCCACTGGAAAGTGGAAGGACCATCAGGCAAAGGGTTCCCCTGCCGCACCATTTGGAGGGCGTACCGTGCACCGCCGGCACAACGGGTTGAGGACTGCCGTCCTTCTCGGAGGACTGTCCGCGCTCATCATCGTCATCGGCAGCTTCTTCGGGCGTACGGGGCTGATCGTCGCGCTGTTCGTGGCGCTGGGCACCAATGCCTACGCGTACTGGAACAGCGACAAACTGGCCCTGCGGGCCATGCGCGCCCGCCCGGTCAGCGAATTCGAGGCCCCGGCGCTGTACCGGATGGTCCGCGAGCTGTCGACGGCCGCGCGCCAGCCCATGCCGCGCCTGTACATCTCGCCGACCCAGGCGCCGAACGCCTTCGCGACCGGCCGCAACCCGCGCAACGCGGCGGTGTGCTGCACGGAAGGAATCCTGCAGATCCTCGACGAGCGCGAGCTGCGCGGCGTGATCGGCCATGAGCTCAGCCATGTCTACAACCGGGACATCCTGATCTCCTCGGTCGCCGGAGCGCTCGCCTCCGTGATCATGTTCCTGGTCAATTTCGCCTGGTTGATCCCGGTGGGCCGGTCCAACGACGACGAGGGCCCGGGCATCGTCGGCATGGTCCTGATCATGATCCTGGGGCCGCTCGCGGCCTCCGTCATCCAGCTGGCGATCAGCCGCTCGCGCGAATACGAGGCGGACGCGTCCGGCGCCCAGCTGACCGGCGACCCGCTGGCCCTGGCCAGTGCCCTGCGCAAGCTTGACGCGGGCACCAAGCAGCTGCCCCTGCCGCCCGAGCCGCGGATCGAGACCGCGAGCCACATGATGATCGCCAACCCCTTCCGCCCGGGACAGGGCGTCTCCAAGATGTTCTCGACACATCCGCCGATGGCGGAGCGCATCGCCCGACTCGAACAGATGGCAGGTCGCCGCCCATGAAGACAATCCTCAACGTCATTTGGCTGGTCCTGTGCGGCTTCTGGATGTTCCTGGGCTATCTGCTCGCGGGCGTCCTGCTCTGCATCACGATCATCGGCATCCCCTTCGGCCTGGCCGCCTTCCGTATCGGCCTCTACGCGCTCTGGCCATTCGGGTACACGGTCGTGGAGCGGCAGGACGCGGGCGCCGCGTCGTGCGTCGGCAATGTGCTCTGGCTGATCCTGGCGGGCTGGTGGCTGGCGCTCGGCCACATCGTCACGGGCTTCCTGCTCTGCGTCACGATCATCGGAATCCCGCTGGGCATCGCGAACTTCAAGCTGATCCCGGTCTCGCTGCTCCCGCTGGGCAAGCAGATCGTGCCGACGGACCAGCCGTTCTACCGGTAGCCGGACCAGGTTTTCCACAGGCAGTCGACAGAGAACACGCAGGTCAGAGCCGTCCGGGGCGAGCTCAGGACCGATTGTCAGTGGCGTGGTCCACCATGGAGCCATGACCGAGAACGAGATGGTGTCCCGGACTTCCCCCGCGGGGTTCAGCGGCCGAATATGAGGCCGCGGCAGCCGTAGCGCGCCGTGGCTGTCGCCGCGGTCCATGCGGCCTCAGCGCCGCCGCACGGCGTACGCGACCGCCCCCACGGCCAGCACCGCGCTGCCCGCCACCACCGACGACGGCGGCAGCGCGAAGGCGAGCAGCAGACACCCGGCCAGCCCGCAGGCCGCGAGCAGCCGCCCGCCGCGGCCCGGACCGAGCGTCGAGGCCGACGCGTTGGCGATCGCGTAATAGACGAGCACGCCGAACGACGAGAAGCCGATCGCCCCGCGCAGATCGGCCGTCGCCGCCAGCACCGCCACCACGGCGCCCACCGCGACCTCCGCCCGGTGCGGCACCCGGAACCGGGGGTGCACGGCGGCCAGTGTGCCCGGCAGATGGCCGTCCCTGGCCATCGCGAGGACCGTGCGCGAGACCCCGAGCACCAGCGCGAGCAGGGACCCGAGCGCGGCGACCGCCGCCCCGGCCCGCACCACCGGCACCAGCGCCGGCGCGCCCGCCGCCCGCACCGCGTCGGCGAGCGGCGCCATCGCCCGCCCCAGCCCGTCCGCGCCCAGTACGGAAAGGACAGCGACCGCGACACAGACATAGACGGCCAGCGCGATGCCCAGCGCCAGGGGAACGGCGCGCGGGATCGTCCGGGCCGGATCGCGCACCTCCTCACCGAGCGTGGCGATCCGGGCGTACCCGGCGAACGCGAAGAAGAGCAGCCCCGCCGCCTGGAGCAGCCCCGCCCCGCCCCCGGACAGCCCGACGTCCAGGTGTCCGGCGGCGGACGACCCCAGGCAGGTCGCCACCACCGCCGCGAGGACCGCGAGCACCAGCGCCACGATCGCCCGCGTCAGCCACGCCGACTTCTGCACACCCCCGTAGTTCACGGCGGTCAGCGCCACCACCGCCATGACCGCCACCAAGTGGGCCTGCCCCGGCCAGACATAGGCGCCCACGGTCAGAGCCATCGCCGCACACGAGGAGGTCTTGCCGACGACGAACGCCCAGCCCGCCAGATAGCCCCAGAACGGCCCGAGCCGCTCCCGCCCGTACACATAGGTGCCACCGGACGCGGGATAGCGGGCGGCGAGCCGTGCCGAGGCCATGGCATTGCAGTAAGCGACGGCCGCGGCCAGCGCCAGCGCGGCCAGCAGCCCGGTCCCGGCCACCTTCGCCGCAGGGGCAAGGGCGGCGAAGACCCCGGCCCCGACCATCGAGCCGAGCCCGATGACCACGGCGTCGAAGACGCCGAGGGTGCGGCGCAGTGCCTGTGTCATGCGCCGCACCCTAGCCACCGGCGCAACCGCGCTCCGGAGGGAGTACGTCTCCCGTACGCCATGGCATAGGACGACACCGTACGAAAGGCAGGTTCAGGACATGGGCATCGTCAGCTGGATCATCCTCGGCCTGCTCGCCGGAGCAATCGCCAAGATCGTGCTCCCCGGGCGGGACCCGGGCGGTCTGATCGGCACGACGGTCATAGGGATCGCGGGTGCGTTCGTCGGCGGCTGGATCTCGGCGCGCTGGCTGGACCGCCCGGTCGCCAACCACTTCTACGACGGCGCCACTTGGGCGGCGGCGGTCGGCGGCTCACTCGTGCTGCTGATCGCCTACCGCATAGTCTTCGGCAACTCGCGCGACCGCCGCTGAGGCGCCGACCCGGGGTGCGGCCGGACCGTCACCCGGTCAACCGGTCGGCTGCTCACGCCTTCAGCCCGGTCTCGCGGAGGGTCAGGTTGAGGCGGCCGCCGGGCAGGCCGGTCATCGCCGGATCGCCCGTGCCCGGGTGGACCTTCGGTACGCCGTGGTAGGCGAAGCGCGAGGGGCCGCCGAAGACGAAGAGGTCGCCCGAGGCCAGCTCGACATCGGAGTAAGGACGGCCCCGGTCCTCGGTGTTGCCGAAGCGGAAGAGGCAGCTGTCGCCGACGCTCAGGGAGACCACCGGAGCGCCGGACCGCTCGTCCTTGTCCTGGTGCATCCCCATGCGCGCGTCGCCGTCGTAGAAGTTGATCAGGGCGGTGTCGGGGGAGTAGCCGTCCCCGGCGGCCGGGTCGTCGTACGCGGTGGCCACCGCGGCGCGGCCCAGTGCGGCGAGCCAGTCGGGGAAGGGGGCGACGGGGCGGCCGTTCACGTCGTCGGCGGTGCGGGTGTACCGGTAGGGCTGCCAGTGCCAGCCGACGCAGACGGTCTGCACGGACATGACACCGCCGCCCGGCAGCACGGTGTGCCGGATGGGGACGGGCCCCCGCGCCCACTCCCGGCAGGCCGCCACGAGCTCCCGCTGCCGTTCGGGCGGGAGCCACCCCGGCACGTGCACGGCGCCGGGTGCGACGACGGTGCGCGGCCGGGGGAAGAGGGCGTCGCTCATCTGCCCGGGCTGGCGAGGCTACTGGGGCCGCTGGGGCCGCTGGGGCCACTGGGGCTGCCGGGCGTCGCCATCAGGGCCCCTTCGAGCCCCAGCAGGCGCTCCTTGCGTTCCAGGCCGCCCGCGTACCCCTTCAGGGTGCCGTCGGAGCCGATGACACGGTGGCAGGGGCGTACGACGAGCGCGGGGTTGCGGCCGATGGCGGCGCCGACCGCGCGCACCTTCACCGAGGAGGCGCCGATCCGGCGGGCGATCTCCCCGTACGAGGTGGTGGCCCCGTACGGAATGGAGTCCAGCTCCGCCCAGACCTGGCGCTGGAAGTCGGTGCCCGTGCCGGGCGCGTACTCGATGTCGAAACGGGTCAGCTCGCCGCCGAAGTACGCCCGCAGTTGGCGGGCGATCTCCTCGAAGGCCTCCGGCGCCCGTCGCCAGCCGTCCCGGACGACGGCCGCGCCCTTCTGGCCGGGCATGGAGAGCGAGACCAGCGCGGTCCCGCCCTCCGCGGTGGCTGACTCCTCACCGACCAGGAGCAGTTCGCCCAGCGGGCTGTCGAGGGTCGCGTAGACCGTCATCGCACGTTCCTTTCCTTGCGACGAGTTCTCACGTACGCGTTCTCACGTATGAGTCCTCGTGTACGAGTCCTCACGTACGAGACCGAGTCTGCGACCCCCGTCCGGCCCGCGCTGGCGGAAATCGGACAGCACGTCCGAGGGGTCAGCGGTAGTTCACGAACTGCAGCGCGAAGTCGAAGTCCTTGCCCTTGAGCAGGGTCTGAACGGCCTGGAGGTCGTCGCGGCTCTTGGAGGAGACCCGCAGCTCTTCGCCCTGCACCTGCGCCTTGACGCCCTTGGGGCCCTCGTCGCGGATGACCTTGGCGACCTTCTTGGCGTTCTCCTGCGAGATGCCCTCCTCGATGGAGGCGAAGATCTTGTACTCCTTGCCGGAGAGCTGCGGCTCGCCGGCGTCCAGCGCCTTGAGCGAGATCCCGCGCTTGACCAGCTTGGTCTGGAAGACGTCGAGGATCGCGTTGACGCGGTCCTCGGAGTTGGCCTCCATCAGGATCTTCTCGCCGGACCAAGAGATCGACGCGCCCACGTTCTTGAAGTCGTAGCGCTGCGAGATCTCCTTCGCGGCCTGGTTGAGGGCGTTGTCGACCTCCTGCCGCTCGACCTTCGAGACGATGTCGAAACTGGAGTCGGCCATGTCCTGTGGCTCCTTGGATCGGGTGCGTGGGGGTACGGCCTGGCTGCCGAACCGCTGCCCCAAAGCCTAGCCACCCGGGCCCGCGCGAAGCGCTGATCAACCGGGTGGCGAAGCACCCCCGGGTATCAGGTATCGTTTACGTCGTTGCCAGGGAGCACCGCGAAAGCGGGACCTCCACCGGCGACATCCCATGGCGGTGTGCCCGAGTGGCCAATGGGAACGGACTGTAAATCCGTCGGCTTAGCCTACCCAGGTTCGAATCCTGGCGCCGCCACACTGGGTGAAACCCCCTCGCATCTGCGGAAACGCAGATGCGAGGGGGTTTTCTCGTTGTCCGCCCGCGCTATCTCGGCGGGAACGCAAGTGGGTGAAGTCTCTCACTCCGCGGCCCTCGGATCCGGGGCCTGGCAGGGCGGGTGGGGCGGTGTGGTGCGGGCCGCTGTCGACCGTCCCGCTCATCCGGCCGGTACGTGACGGACGCGCCCAGCGTCCCGGTGATCCGGTACCCGGCCTCCCCGACCGCTTCCGCACGCCGACGTTGTACGCAAGCGGTCGTCACAGCATGCGGAATTACTGAATCCGATTCTCTTCCTCGGCCTTCCTCGGCCTGCCCTCCGCCTCTGCCTCGCCTCCGACTCTGCCTCTCCTCTGCCTCTGCTTTTCGGTCCATCGACTTCTCCGTAGGTACCCCGCCCTTAAAGCAGACAAGGCGGGCGCGGAACAGTGCTCTGCCTCCCTCGGACGACATTTCTGTGGGGCAAGAGGCGCCTTGTATTGGTGAAATGCGCGTTATGTGGCCATGGCGAAGGGTGGCGATTGGAGAGGCGGGTCCGGTGCGGGCCGTCCGTGTGTTTCGGGGGCGGCAGACTTTCTCCTGGCGTCGGGCTGTAATCGCGGCCTGACGTTCCGTGCCGCCAGGCGGTGCGTTGTGAAGGGATATGTCTTCACATACGCCAACTCGGCGGGGCGTGTTACTGCACCACCAGCAACGTGAGGAGGAGAGCGCACGTCTGTGACGTGCGCTGATTCATTCATGATGAGTTCTGTCATCCAGGATGCCGGCGCCCACTACATAGCCGAGGTGATGTTCGCGATCACCGCTGTGGTTGTCGGGGTGCTGCGATCCGTGTGGCGTCGAAGGCCACGAATGGTCCGGCACGCGGGAGGCTCGTCGTCCGAAGGGCCGATCGACGGGCTACCGGATACTTCGCGACTGTGCGCGACTGAACGCGACTCTCTGCCGAATGCGTCGTCCAAAAGACGACAGGGGGAGTCGTCATGAAGACGACACGTGCCGCACGGCGTGCGCAGTATCCCGAGGCGGAGTACAACCGGGACCGGGCATGGGGGCGGTTGTTGGAGTCTCCGGGCGGGGTCCGGCGGCATTCCCAGCCGGGGAGTTCGGAGTCCACGCCGACGCTGCTGGAGGTGGCCCGCGCATACGACCGCATCTGCCAGCGGGCTCGCGGGATAATCCAGCCCGACGTCGAAGAGACGGACATTCTGGCGACGCTCCTGGTTATCCGTATGCTCCGGGACAAGTTGGAAAGCGATGAGCTTCAGCTGATCTCCCTGGCGCGGACCAAGCGGATCACCTGGGAGCGCATCGCCGACGCTCTGGAACTGAGCGGTCGCCAGTCGGCAGAGCGCCGCCATCTCCAATTGACCCGCGCGCACAGGCACGCCGACGGCACTCTGCCTCGTACGCAGAGCGAGCGGGTGGAGTCCGTCCGCGAGCATCGCAGCCGGCGCGCGGAGCGGGATTGGGCGCTGCGCCACGGAGAGCTGATCCGGGACCTGGCCGTCCGGCTCGCTTCGGTCGAAGGTCTTCAGGCGCGCGTCGACCGATCACACGAAGCCCGGATACTCACCGCCCTGGAGGACTCCCGGGAAGGGGGGCCACAGGAACACAGAACGGCCATGCGTCTTGTGTGGCCGCAGGCGCTGTCGGACTGGCTCATCGAAGACGAAAGGTTTCGCACTACTCCACAGGAGAGCGAGGAGTCGGCGGCCGACCCTGCCTGGGAGCGCCAGCAGCAGGAGGCCAACATCCTGCACCAGCTGCTTGGATTGATCAGCTATGCCACCAACCCCAGGAACATCGATCTTTCGGATCTTCCGGATCTGTTCCAGGAAATCGTCAGGGTCCGTGGCGAGTATCAGCAGCAGACCAGGATCCGTCGCTAGCGGACGCGCGGTGCCGGTGTTCGGGCTTGAGGGAAGGTCGGGCGCTGGGTGGAGAGAGACCGGCGAAGCGAGATCCGGGGCGGCTGCGGGCCATGGGAGCAGAAACGATCGAGCCATGGCGCAAAGCACCGGGTGAGGGGTCCGGCGTGGGCGGTGGCCAGGACGGACAGCCGTCGGCTTGGCCGACCCGGTTCGAAGTTCGAATCCTGGCGCCGCCACGCGATGCAGGACGCCCAGACCCCCGCGACCCCCGTCGAAGTGCGGAAACGCAGCTCGGCGGGGGTCTTTTCGAATCCTTCGCCCTCAGTTCCCCGCCACGTCCTTGACCGCCACCATCACCGGCACCGACCCGCTGATCGCTTCCAGGGTCAGGCCCGCCGTGGCGGGGGTGTCGATGAGTTCGGCCAGGAGGGCGGCGACGTCGTCACGGGGGATGGGGCCGCGGCCCGTCGACGCGGCCAGCGTGATCAGGCCCGTGCCGGCGTCGTTCGTCAGCATTCCGGGGCGCAGGATCGTCCAGTCCAGGCCGGGGCGGGCCCGTACCGTCTCGTCGGCCGAGCCCTTGGCGCGCAGATAGGCGTCGAAGACCTCGTCGCCCTCGTGGCGTGGGTCCGCGCCCATCGAGGAGACGACCACGTACCGGCGTACGCCCGCCCGCTCCGCCGCGTCGGCGAAGAGGACCGCGGCCGCCCGGTCCACCGTTTCCTTGCGCGAGGCGTCGCTTCCCGGGCCCGCGCCCGCCGCGAACACCGCCGCGTCCGCGCCCTCCAGGGTGGCCGCGACCTCGTCCACGGACGCCGACTCCAGGTCGAGTACGACGGGCTCGGCGCCCGCCTTTCGCAGGTCGTCCGCCTGTTCCGGCTTGCGGATGATGCCCGCGACCTCGTCCCCGCGCGCCGACAGCAGCCGTTCGAGCCGCAGCGCGATCTGACCATGGCCTCCTGCGATGACAATGCGCATGCTCACGACCGTACGCCGGTGGGCCGCCCGGCGCGCCCCCGGCGAGCCCCTTCGGGCGCCCAAGCCCCGCCCGGCCGGCGCCGTCCGGCCCGCGTGTCCGCCCGGCCCGCCCTGCCCGCCCCTCCGGGCCCCCGGGGCGCCTCACCCGCCGGAGTCCGGCCGCCCCTGCCGCGGCAGATCCAGCGCCACCACCGCCGCCGAGTCGCAGTACTCCCGTACCGCGCTCGTCCGGGCCACCACCCGGCCGCGGTGGATCACGATGCGGCTGTACGCGAGGGACAGCACGCCCGCGATGCGTTCGCCGCGTACCGCCAGGAGCTCCGCGGGGAAGCCCGCCTCCACGCGGACCTCGGGCAGGCCCATCGCCTCCCGGGCGGCCGTGCTCACCGCGCCGTACGCGTCCTCGGGGCGCAGGCCCGCCTGGGAGGCGAGGAGGAACGCGGCCTCCAACGGGTCGCCCCGGCCCACCGGGTTGGCGAGGTCGCGCAGCGCGCCGCCGCCCGCCGCCACCCGCACGCCCGCCGCCTTCAGCATCCCTACGGGCGGCATGCCCTGACGGGCCGTTCCCTGACGTTCCGTCATGCCGCAGCCGCCCTGCGGCAGGCAGACCACCGCGACGCCCGCCGAAGCGAGCTGGTCCGCCGCCCGCGCCGCCGCCTCGCGCGGCAGCCGGGACAGGCCCGCGCAGGGGCCGATCGCCACCCCCGGGCGCAGCCCGGCGGTCATCGCCGCGAGCCGGGCCAGCCGCGCCGGATCGTCGCCGTCCGTGTGCAGGTCGACCGCGCAGCCGTGCTCGGCGGCGACCTCCAGGACCGCCTCCGTGTACCCGGCCGGGTCCGGATCGAGGTCCGGGCAGCCGCCGACCACCGACGCGCCCATCTTCACCGCGTCCCGCAGCATCGCGAGCCCGTCCGCGCCGGCCGTGCCGGTCAGCAGCCGGGGCACCGCCACCACGTTCAGCTCGGCGAGCCCGCGCAGCGAGCGGCGGGTCTGGAGGGCGGCCTCCAGTGGCTCCAGGCCCCGTACGTCGTCGATCCGCACGTGCGAGCGCAGCGCCGTCGCACCGTGGCCGAGCTGGAGCAGGGCGGCCTCGGTGGCGCGGCGCTGGACGTCCTCCGCCGCGTACGAGACCGGGCCCTCGGGGCCGAACGCGGTCAGCGCCGTGTCGCTGTGCGCGTGCGGCTCGGCGGGCGCCGGGAGCAGCAGGAAGCCGTTCAGGTCGACCTTGGAGAAGTGCGCGGCGAGGCTGCCCGCGGTCCCGACGGCCTCGATGCGGCCGCCGCCGAGCCGGACGTCCACGGTCCGGCCGTCGGCGAGCCGGGCGCCGGACAGCAGGAGCGTGGTGGCGGCCTCGGCGGGGCCGTCCCCGGTGCCGGGCGAGTGGGCCGGATGCGACTGGCTGTCGGACATCGCGCTCCAGGTGGTCCTCGGGGCCCCGCGGGGCCTTCAGGGCAAGATCACGCAGCGTGAGCCGAGCCTAGGGCCTGTCCGGTCGATCTGGTCGGCACGCGGGGGTCCGGTGCGTCCTCCCCCAAGGCCAGGGCCAGGGGGCCCCAGCGGCGTTGTGTCGGTTGCCATGGCTCCGCCATGTCGCCCTCTTCCGCCTCGCGGCATCGGGGTCTCCCCCGCTCGAACGAAGTGGAGAGCTTGGGGAAGCACCAGACCCCCGCTCACCAGCGCCGAGACCGCACTCCGGGCCGGGACGATCAGACCCACCGGACAGACCCTAGGGGCGCGCCCCGCGCGCATCGAGGAGGAGCGCAATAGTCGTACCGGTGTGGCCACGAGTGGCGTAAGTGACACCTGGGGCGGGCCGTGCGGAAGCGGTTCGCGATCACGTCCCACCCGCCCCCGGACCCCCATGGGCCCCCTGCGGGAGCCGCCCCGCGACGGCCGTCCGACGGCTCCACGACGGCCCGGCGAAACGGATTTGGGCGATCGGTGGCCGACCGTGTAATGTCTTCATCGCTCGCCCCAATAGCTCAGTCGGTAGAGCGTCTCCATGGTAAGGAGAAGGTCTACGGTTCGATTCCGTATTGGGGCTCTGGTGAGAGGGTCCCCGCCCACAAGCGGGGACCGGATCATCAAAGCGGTGTAGCTCAGTCGGTAGAGCAAGCGGCTCATAATCGCTGTGTCACCGGTTCAAGTCCGGTCACCGCTACTCCAAGCAGCACCAGTAGCCGATTGTGGGGTCGGTCTCCCGATCGGCTACTCTTTTATGCGTTCACCCGTCTACCTGTCCGTCAAGGAGCACTCACGTGGCTGCCACCGACGTCCGCCCGAAGATCACGCTGGCCTGCGTGGAGTGCAAGGAGCGGAACTACATCACCAAGAAGAACCGGCGTAACAACCCGGACCGACTTGAGATGAAGAAGCACTGCCCGCGCTGCAAGTCGCACACCGCGCACCGCGAGACCCGCTAATCACGGGTTTAGCACTCAGGCTCGTACGAGAGGCCGTTCCCTGTTCAGGGGGGCGGCCTCTCGTCGTATCCCGTTCCGTAGATCACCAAGCAGGAGGTTGCGAGCCCATGGCGCTCGACCAGTCCTTCGTGGGGCGGACCTATCCGCCCACCGCGCCGTACGAGGTCGGCCGGGAGAAGATCCGCGAATTCGCCGAGGCCGTGGGGGACGCCAACCCCGCGTACACCGACCCGGAGGCCGCGAAGGCGCTCGGGCACCCCGATGTGATCGCGCCGCCGACCTTCGTGTTCGCCATCACGTTCAAGGCGGCCGGCGAGGTGATCCAGGACCCGCAGCTGGGCCTGGACTACAGCCGGGTCGTGCACGGCGACCAGAAGTTCGCGTACAAGCGCCCGGTGCGCGCGGGGGACCGGCTCACCGTGACCTCCACCATCGAGGCGATCAAGTCCCTCGCGGGCAACGACATCCTGGACATCCGCGGTGAGGTCCACGACGAGGCGGGCGAGCACGTCGTGACCGCCTTCACCAAGCTCGTGTCCCGCGCGGCCGAGGGGGAGTGACGATGAGCGCCAAGATCCGTTACGAGGACGTGGAGACCGGCACCGAGCTGCCGGCGCAGTCCTTCCCCGTGAGTCGCGCCACACTCGTGCAGTACGCGGGCGCCTCGGGCGACTTCAACCCGATCCACTGGAACGAGAGGTTCGCGAAGGAGGTCGGGCTGCCCGACGTCATCGCGCACGGCATGTTCACCATGGCCGCGGCGATCCGGGTGGTCACCGACTGGGTGGGCGACCCGGCGGCGGTCGTCGAGTACGGGGTGCGCTTCACCAAGCCGGTCGTCGTGCCGAACGACGAGGCGGGCGCGCTCATCGAGGTCAGCGCCAAGGTCGCGGCCAAGCTGGACGACGAGGCGAAGACGGTCCGGGTCGACCTGACGGCGATGAGCGCGGGCCAGAAGGTCCTGGGCATGTCGCGCGCGGTGGTCGCGCTGGCGTGAGCCCGTGCAACGGCCGCCGGGGGTGGAGAACCCGGCGGCCGTTCTTCGGGGTTGCGAAGTTAGTTATTAGCCACTAACTTTGGATCCATGGTCAGGATGAGTGCGGAGGAGCGGCGCGAGAGCGTCGTACGGGCGGCGATGAGTGAGTTCGCTCACCGCGGCTACTACGGGACGTCCACCGAGGCGATCGCCAAACGGGTGGGTGTCTCGCAGCCGTACCTGTTCAGGCTCTTCCCGAACAAGCCCGCGATCTTCCTCGCGGCGATGCACCGTTGCATGGAGGACACCGTCCGGATGTTCGCCGAGGCGTCCGAGGGGCTCCACGGCGAGGAGGCGGTGCACGCGATGGCGAACGCGTACACCAAGGTCATCGCGGAGGAGCCGGAGCGGCTCCTCATGCAGATGCAGGTGTACGTGGCGGTCGCCGCGGCCGAGGCGGCGGGCGACCGCACCTTCGGCGAGGCCGTCCGGCGGGAATGGATGGAGCTGTGGGACGCGGTGAGCATCCCGCTGGAGGGCTACAAGGACACCACGACGTTTTTGGCGTACGGGATGCTGATCAACACGCTGGTGGCGATCGGGTTCCCTCCCGAACACCGGGTGTGGGAGGAGATCTATCCCTCCGCACGGGCGAAGGGGCGGCTGGAGAAGTAGCCGCGGGGCTGCCCGGGGCGGTGCGGCGTGCGCAGGGGCACCCGTATGGGCTCGAAAGTTAGTAACTGATAACTAACCAGACTGGGGAAGCGGGGAAGCGATGTCCGAGCAGCAGAAGCAGAAGCAGCACGAGCAAGGGCCTGACCAGGGGTCCGAGCAGGGAACGGCTCGGCGTGGGGGCGCCGTGTGGGCGCTGGTGATCACCAGCATCGCCGGGTTCATGGCGGCGCTCGACAACCTCGTCGTCACCACCGCCCTGCCGTCGATCCGCGAGGACCTGGGCGGGGCGCTGGACGATCTGGAGTGGACGGTGAGCGCGTACACCCTCACCTTCGCCGTCCTGCTGATGTTCGGAGCGGCGCTGGGCGACCGGTTCGGACGCCGCAAGCTCTTCCTCACCGGGCTGACGATCTTCACCGGCGCGTCCGCCGCGGCGGCGCTGGCGCCCGGGATCGACGGCCTGGTCGCGGCGCGCGCCGTCCAGGGCGTCGGCGCGGCGATCATGATGCCGCTGACGCTCACGCTGCTCACGGCGGCGGTGCCGGCCGCGAAGCGGGGCCTGGCGTACGGGATATGGGGCGGGGTCAACGGCCTCGCCGTCGCGAGCGGGCCGCTGATCGGTGGCGCGCTGACCGAGCACTTCTCCTGGCAGTGGATCTTCTGGCTGAACGTTCCGCTCGGGGTGCTCGTGCTTCCGCTGGCGCGACTGCGGCTCGCGGAGTCGTACGGGAGCGGGGCCCGGCTGGACATCCGCGGCACGGTGCTCGCCAGCGGGGGGCTCTTCGGGATCGTGTACAGCCTGATCCGGGGCAACGTCGACGGCTGGAGCAGCCCGACGGTGCTGACGGGGCTCGTGGCCGGTACGGCACTGCTCGGCGCGTTCATCTGGCACGGGATCGTCAGCGAGGCGCCGCTGCTGCCGATGCGGCTGTTCCGGAGCCGGGCGTTCGCGGCGATCAACCTGTCCAGCCTGCTGATGTACGTGGGGATGTTCGGCTCGATCTTCCTGCTCAGCCAGTTCCTGCAGGGCGTGCTCGGCTACTCGCCGACTGAGGCGGGGCTGCGGATGCTGCCGTGGACCGCCATGCCGCTGCTGGTCGCGCCGGTCGCGGGCATCCTGTCCGACCGGATCGGGGGACGGCCGGTGGTGGCGGTGGGGCTGGCGCTCCAGGCGATCGGGCTCGGGTGGTTCGCCCTGATCATGTCGCCGGACGTGTCGTACGGGGCGCAGCTGCCGGCGCTGGTGGTCAGCGGGGTCGGGATGGCGCTGTACTTCGCGCCGGCCGCGAACCTGGTGATGTCGAGCGTGCGGCCGTCCGAGCAGGGGATCGCGTCCGGGGCGAACAACGCGCTGCGGGAGGTCGGCGGGGCGCTGGGTGTCGCCGTCCTGGCGGCGGTGTTCTCCGCGCAGGGCGGGTACGGGTCGGCTACCGCGTTCGTGGACGGGCTGCAGCCGGCGCTGTGGGTCGGGGCGGGAGTGGTGGGGCTGGCGGCGGTCGGTGCGGTGTGTCTGCCGCGGGTGTCGGGTTCGGGTTCCTCCGGGGCGGAGGGCGTCGGGGACGCGGACGCCGGGGTGGCTCGGGAGGATGTGCTGGTGGGGTGACGCGGTGGCGGGGCGGGGGTTTGTCCCCCACCCCGCCCCTTCCCGAAAGTCCTCTGGCGGACGGCCGGGGGTGGAGGGGGTCCGGG